>NZ_QPJF01000021.1:0-16672 GCF_003337665.1 Halanaerobium sp. ST460_2HS_T2 | reverse complement strand
TGATAGCTGCTGTCAGTGTTGTTTTTCCATGGTCAACATGTCCTATTGTTCCTATGTTAACATGTGGTTTTGTTCTTTCAAATTTTGCTTTTGCCATTTTCTTTTCTTCCCCCTTAAAAATTTAACTTATTTTTATGTAGCCATCAGGATAAAATATCCACAAAAAAGGCCTGGCGGCTGCAGGCCGAATGCTGTCATTAATGACAGCCATATTTATTTTAACCAGAAGCAAATTAGAAAATCTAAATATTATGCTTTTCTAAAAATACTTCTAATTTTCTTTTTACTCTCTGTAGTGCATTGTCAACTGATTTAACATGTTTATCCAGGCTTTCAGCAATTTTTTGATATGATTTACCATCCAAATATTCCTGTAAAACATCAAACTCTAAATCACTCAACATTGAAGAAATTTCAGATTCAATTAAATCATAGGTCTCATTACTTATAAATAGAGCTTCCGGATTGGATAATTTACCACCTTTTAAAATATCCAGAAGGGTTCTATCAGATTCTTCATCATAGATCGGCTTATTTAAAGAAATATAGGTGTTTAAAGGCTGGTGTTTCTGGCGAGTAGCGGCTTTGATTGCAGTAATAATCTGACGGGTAATACACAATTCTGCAAAAGCCCTAAAAGAAGCCAATCTCTCAATCTTATAATCACGCACTGCTTTATAAAGACCAATCATACCTTCCTGGACAATATCTTCCCTATCAGCTCCTACTAAAAAATAAGAGCGTGATTTAGCAAGTACAAAGTTTTTATAACGCTTGATCAGAGTTTCCTGAGCTTCCATATCCCCCTGATGTACCAGTTCGACAAGTTCATCATCAGACATCTGTTTATACTCCTCAAAACTGATATCATCAAAATCGAGTTCATGAGCATTCATCTTCAACCAGAATCCCCTCCCTTATCCATTACATTACTATTATACTTGCTAAAAAAACTTTCGTCAAGAAATATCTTCTCCGTGTTGACGGAAAATTTCGTAGATTATAATAGCAGCTGCTACAGAAGCATTGAGGGAACCCAATTCTCCCTCCATTGGTATTTTGACCAGGAAATCACAGTTTTCTCTAACCAGTCTTCTAAGGCCACTCCCCTCACTACCAATAACCAGTCCAACTGACCCACTTAAATCAGCTTCAAAATGTGTCTGTTCTGCTGCAGCATCAGCACCTGCAATCCAAAAATGGGCCTCTTTCAAATCTCGAATAGCATAATTTATATTAGAAACTTTTACCAGGGGAATGTGCTCTGCCGCCCCAGCTGCTGCTTTAAGGACTATTGGTGTAATCCCGACTGCTCTTCGATCCTGGTAAACTACCGCATCAGCACCAGCTGCATAAGCAGTTCTAATTATTGCACCAAAATTATGGGGATCCTTTATCTCATCTAAGATTACAACCAGTGAGTCCCCCTCTTTATTTTTTTTAATCTCAATTATATCTGCCAGTCCATATTCTGGCAGAGAATCAGCTTCAGCAATAACTCCCTGATGGGCATGAGATCGGGCACTTTCATCCAATTTCCTTGCTGAAATTCTGCTTATAGGTATGTTTTTTTCTGCAGCTAGTTTTAAAATGTTATCAATAACCTCAGCAGAAATACCCTCCTGGATGAATATGCGATGTATTCTTCTTTTCCCTCTAAGTGCTTCATAAACCGGATTTCTTCCTTCAATCTTTGGCATTTATTTATCATTCCTTTTTTTTATTGAATCTATACGCCCACAGGACATTTCCCCTTCTGGACATTGACCTTCAGCTTCACAGGGAGGACCAGCTTTCTCAAATAATACAGGTGCTACATCTTTTACCTGTTTTAACATTTGATTTGCCAGACTTCTAATCTCCCACTGAGCTCTACTACAACAGCGAAGACTAAAGAAGTGATACAAAGATCGAGCATTAAATGAAACCATTAAATTTGTTTTAACTGTAGGAAGAACAAAGCGAGCATCTTCTGCGGGAATATCTTCAGCAAGCATATCATTATAGATTTTTCTTCCCTGTTCCATCCACTCTTTATATTTTTCAGCAGCCTTTTTGTTTTTGGCAATTTTAGGTGGGGTAATATAATCAAAATTATCTTCTTTAACATATCTCTGAGATCTCTGACTGTAAGAAACTCCAATTCTATGTCTAACAAGCTGATGACTGGCTACCCGACTGCAGACAATATGAAAATAAAAATATGTATGTTCCAGAGTCGAATAATGCCCCAGACCAACAACTTTTCTAACTAATTTGTTCATATCAGCCTGAGTCATTTTTGCTTCCAGTTCCTCAGCCCCATCTTCAGAATAACAGAGCCGTGCAGCTAAAGCTACATTTTTTTCAGGATTCTCACTAAAGTTAATCAATTTTGCTCTGGGCCTTACTTCCATTTGAATTCTCCTCTATGTCAATAATTTCTAAATTTATTCTGTTATCTTACGTATATTATTTTTAGCTTTAACTTTTTCTTTTACTTTCCATTCTACTCCCCGAGGAGTATCAGTAACTTCAATTCCTATTTCTTTAAGTCTGTCTCTAATTAAATCCGCCTCTTCCCAATTTTTATTTTCTCTTGCCTGTTCTCTCAATTCTATTAATAAATTAATTAAAGGTTCTACTAAATCATTATCAACTACAGAGTCTGATTCTATTTCAAACTCTAACCCTAAAATTTCAGCTAATTCTAAAAATACTTCTTCTGTTTCTTCCAGAATAGCAAAATTTTTCTCATTTAATGTAAATTCTTTTTGATTAATATAACTGTTAATTTCTCCAACTAAATCATGTAAAACTCCAATCGCTTCAGCTGTATTAAAATCATCATTTAAAGCCTCAATAAAGGTTTTCTGCTTTTCAATAACTCTTTCAAAAAACTTTTTGCCTGATCCTTCTCTAGAAGCTGAATTAATATCCAGACTTAATACCTTTGCCAGCTGACTGCGTGTATTTTTAATTCTTGCAAGTGAAGTTCTGGCTTCCTCTAATTTTTCATAAGAAAAATCAATCGGACTTCTGTAATGTCTAGTTAAAAGAAAATATCTTACTTCCTGACCACTAAATTCTTTTAAAACTTCTCGACTGGTAAAGAAATTACCCTGAGATTTAGACATCTTTTCTCCACTTAAATTAACTGTCCCATTGTGCAGCCAGTAGTTAACAAATCTCTCCCCACTGTAAGCTTCAGATTGAGCAATTTCATTTTCATGATGAGGAAAAATCAAATCTACACCACCACCATGAATATCAAAGGTAGCGCCTAATCGCTTCATTGACATTGCCGAACATTCAATATGCCATCCCGGCCAACCTTCACCCCAGGGACTATCCCAACCTTCTCCTTTTTCGACTTTTTTCCAGAGAGCAAAATCAAGAGGGTTTTCTTTGTCTTCCTGAACTGCAATTCGGGCACCTGCCTGCATTTCCTCTAGGCTACGTCCGGATAATTTACCATAATCATCAAAACTTTCAACACTAAAATAAACATTACCATTTACCTCATAAGCATAACCTTTTTCAATCAAAGTTGCTACCATTTCAATTATTTCATCTATATTTTCACTTACCCGAAGATATTTATCTGCTGCTTTAATATTAAACTCTCTTATATCCTCTAAAAATGCATTAGCATATTTATCAGCCAGTTCTGATGGAGTTAAACCTTCTTCTTCTGCTCTTTTAACAATTTTCTCATTAATATCAGTAAAATTCGAAATATAATCTACTTCGTAGCCTGAATATTCAAGAAATCTTCTAATTACATCATAATTAATTGCACTTCTAATATGACCAATATGAGAATAATTCTGAACAGTTAATCCACAGACATACATCTTCACCTTACCAGCTTCTACAGTCTCGAATTTTTCTTTTTCACCTGTTAAAGTATTGTATACTTTAAGCATTTACTCACTCCTTTCTGGTCCTACCTTTTTTAATGACACTTAATAAAATACAATTTATTTCTAAAAAAGAGCCTTCTCCCTCAGAGAAGACCCTTTTATTATCTCTTTTTTTAATTGTTTTTAGCCAGTTTCAGAGCTGCATCAAGTCTGCGGGCAATTTCTTCAGCTCCAAAAATGGAAATGACGCTGGTCATTTCAGGACCAGAAGTCTTACCTGTAATTGCCAGTCTAGTAGGATGATAAATTGTTCTCCCACCAACATCAAGCTCATTTTTTAATTCTTTAAAAATTTCTCCTACAGCATCTGGAGTTAATTCTTCTCTGGCAAAAATTTTATCTTTTAAAGTTTCGAACACTAATTTTACATCTTCGCCTTTAAATTCCTGTGCTGCTGCTGTCGGATCTTTAAATTCAACTTCAGTCAGGAACAATTCTGCTTCTGCTGGAATTTGTGATAAATAATCAACTCCAGTTCTGCTTTCATCAATAACTTTTGCAAGCCACTCTCTATTATTTTCCAAATACTCCTGCTCAACAAGACCAGATTCGATTAAGAATGGTAAGGATAACTCAAAAATCCTATCAAGTTCAGCTGCTCTAATATATTTACCATTCATCCAGTTTAATTTTTCTCGGTCAAAAACTGCTCCACTTTTATTGACATCCTCAATAGCAAAGCGATCTATAATTTCTTTTTGAGAAAGAATTTCTTCCTCATCTCCGGTTGACCATCCCAAAAGAGCCATGAAATTAAACAGGGCTTCGGGTAAATATCCCTGCTCTCTAAATTCTCCAATATAAACAGAGTCTTTACCTCTCTTTTTTAGTTTTGCCTTGTTCTCATCTAAAATTAAAGGTAAATGGGCAAACTTGGGCAATTCAAAACCTAATGCTTCATAAATCAAAATCTGTTTTGGGGTATTGGAAAGGTGGTCTTCACCTCGAATCACATGCGAGATCTTCATAAGAGCATCATCTATTACTACTGCAAAATTATAAGTAGGCATACCATCAGATTTAAAGATAATAAAATCATCTAAAACAGAAGAGTTGAAACTGACATCACCACGAATTAAATCTTCTACAACAATTTCTCTTTCCTGTTCGGGCAATTTAAAACGCAGCACGGGTTCCCGGCCTTCTGCTTCATAATCCTTTTTTTCTTCTTCAGTTAAATTGCGACAGGAGCCATCATAACGAGGCATCTCATCATTATCAATAGCCTTCTGCCTCATATGATCTAATTCTTCCTTTGTGCAATAACATTTATAAGCATGACCTGTTTCTAAAAGTTTATCAGCATATTCCTGATAAAGTTCAATTCGTTCTGTCTGGCGATAGGGACCATAATCGCCTCCAATGCCAACACCTTCGTCTGCATCCAGACCAAGCCATTTCATTTCCTTAATAATTATTTCTTCAAATTCTTTAGTTGACCTTGCCTGATCTGTATCCTCAATCCTTAAAACCAGCTCTCCACCTTTTTGTTTGGCAACAAGCCAGTTAAAAAGAGCAGTACGCATATTACCAATATGAATTTTCCCAGTCGGACTTGGGGGAAAACGCAATCTTATATTATTACTCATAACCTTATAATTCCTCCTAAATAAATTTACATTTATATTATATTACACTTGTACCAACAGTTAACTGTTCAGGGCCATCAACAAGTGCATGTCCAAACTTACCAAAAATAGCCACAGAAACATGTCCATCACCACGAACAACTGCTATTTTAAAACCGCCACCAAGACCTGGATTAACAAGGTCCAGCTGGCTGTAAGCATCCTTAACCGCATTGGAAACAGCCATTTTTTCGCGAGAATTTTCACTAATTACACCTCTGGCAATTGCTGCTACAGTTGTACTTTCCCGCAGCTTAATTGGCAGTTTTTCAGCACTGGCACCAGTCTGAGTTATAGCTCCCCGATAGCCATAGCCTTCAATTTTTTTAAGCCAGTATTCTTCATAATCACGACTTCGGGTCATTGAAAGATAAATGGCTGAACTTTCTGGAGTTATAGTTTTCTTCTCCATTTCCATTTCTTCCTCTTCATCTTTTAAATAACCATAAACTATATCTTCAGAGGTAACAATCCCCACTAATTCTTGCTTATCATTAAAAACAGGCAGTCCTCCAATATGATTATCAGATAACTTTTTTGCCGCCTGCTGAACTGTACTATTTTCATTAATAATAATTAAATCATCAGACATAAACTCACTTACAGGGGCCTCTAAATTTTTCTCTGAAATTATATCCCCGTCTGTAAGCATACCTATTATTTTTTCGTTTTCTTCCACTAACAATCTACCGATTTTATTAATAGAAAGCATTTTTTCTGCCTCCATAATTGTTGCATCTGGATTAATTGTTATTGGATCATTTGTCATTATATTCTTTACTAACATCATCTAATACTCCCTTCCTGTTCAGCTTATTTAAAAACTGCCACAATGCCTTCTCCACTACACTTACAACAGCATATGCTGCCATACCTTCTCTCCGGCCAGTAAAGCCCATTTTTTCATTAGTTGTCGCCTTAAAATTTATATCCTGTAAATCCAGGTTTAAATTTTCGGCTATTGAACTTGTTATTCTTTTGCGATAGGGTTTTAATTTTGGTTTCTCTGCTACAACTACTAAATCACAATTATTGATCACAAAATTTTTTCTTGATACTTCTTTTTTTACTTCACTAAGCAGCTTTAGACTACTTATATTTTTAAACTTCGGATCACCATCCGGAAAATGACTACCAATATCACCACTTCCGACTGCCCCAAGCAGGGCATCCATTAAAGCATGTAATAAAACATCCGCATCAGAATGACCCTTAAGTCCATAATCCGAATCTATTTCAACTCCACCTAAAAAAAGTTTCCTATTTTCATCAAATCGATGACTGTCATAACCAAAACCAACTTTAAACATCAATCCGCTCCTTTAGAATTATTTCTGCCGGCTTTAGATCTTCTGGAGTAGTTATTTTAAAATTATTATAATCTCCCTCAACAATATACACTTTTTTACCTAACTCTTCAACCAGAGAAGCGTCATCAAGTGCTTTTTCTTTATCATAATTTTTATGTGCTTTTTTTATTAATTCTATGCTAAATGCCTGAGGAGTCTGAATTGCTCGCAGAGAATTGCGATCAAGAGTTTTTTTAGAAAAAGAATTTTCCACTACTTTTATAGTATCTTTAACCTTTACTCCACAGCTGACAGCATCGTATTTTTTTACTGCCTGAAAACTCTTTTCAATTAAATCTTTCGTTAGCATAGGTCGAGCACCATCATGTATTATAACATACTTAACTTTGTCACTAAAGCTTTTTAAACCATTATTAACTGATTCTTTTCTGCTTTTTCCTCCAGCAACTAAACTAATTTCAACATCTGCAAAGAGAGGCAATATATTTTGTTTGAAATAATCAATTTCTTGAGGATCTAATACAATATTTAATTCAAAATCACGCTGCCAGTCCAGAAAAGTCTTTACTGTGTGATATATTACTGGTTTCCCCAGTAAATCTAAAAATTGTTTATTAATTTTCTTTCCCATTCTGCTTCCTTTACCGGCAGCTGGAATTAAAACTCCAATCTCTGACATCAAAATCATCCTTTAGTTTGTTTTAGGGCGCGCAAATATCATCCGTCCAGCAGCTGTCTGTAGAATACTGGTGACCAGTACTGAAATGTCATCCCCCATATATTTAATACCTTCTTCGATAACAATCATAGTACCATCATCAAGATAGGCTACTCCCTGTCCATTTTCTTTACCCTCTTTAATAACTTTGACATCCATTTCTTCACCGGGTAAAACAACAGGTTTAACAGCATTTGCCAGCTCATTGATATTTAAAACATTCACTCCCTGTAATTCGGCAACTTTATTTAAATTATAATCATTTGTTAAAACTTTTGCCTCGATAACCTGGGCCAGCTTAACTAATTTACTGTCTACCTCTGATATTTCTTCAAAATCATAATCAATTATTTCCACCATAATCTGATCATCATTCTGCATCTGTCTTAAAATATCGAGACCTCGACGACCTCGATTTCTTTTTAAATCATCTGCAGAATCAGCTATATGCTGCAATTCTTCTAAAACAAACTCAGGAATAATAAAATGTCCCTCAATAAAACCAGTGTTACAGATATCATAAATTCGACCGTCAATAATTACACTGGTATCTAAAATTTTGTCACTTCCAGTCTTTAGCTGTGGACAATCAATGTCATCTTTTTTCCTGGAAAATAAAAAAGATGATATATCCTTTTCTTTATGAATAGCAAGGGCAAAACCCATATAAGTAAAGGTAATATTAATAAAAACTTGTAGAGGCATACCAATACGAGGTATTTGAGGAATAGGAAATATAAAATTAATAATAGCACCAGTTATAAGACCAATTATTAAACCAATAACCGCTATCACAATTTTTTTCCAGGTTAAATCTTTAAATCTCAACTCAAGTTCCATAATAAAATTAAGTAATTTATCTAATAAATAAAACAATAAAAAATAACCCAGAACTGCACCGGAAAGAACTGCATAAAATTGTTTTGTTAAAAAGAATTCCCCGATATTTTGCCAGCTAAAAGAATATTCATTCGAAAAACCGAAAATATCAACTAAATGATAAGAGATAACACCGCCAAAAACCCCAAAAATTAAGCGCATTATCTTTTTTAGCATCATCTCACCCCCTCCCCCAAAAGTTATTTATTAAGAATCAAGCTCTTCTTCGTCAAGTGTAAATAAATCATCCATTTTCTCCGAAATGCTTTCTTCATCCATATCTTTTGCCAGAACAAGTTCACTAATTAATATCTGCCGAGCATTGCTCAACATTTTTTTCTCACCTGTGGAAAGTCCTTTTTCCCGGTCGCGAATACTCAGGTTTCTAACAACCTCAGCTACTTCAAATATATCACCAGTTTTTAACTTTTCCTGATTAGCACGAAAACGGCGATTCCAATTCTGAGACATCTTACTTTTTTCACCATTTAACAATTCAAATACTTCATCTGCTTTTTCTTCAGAAATAACATCGCGAATACCAATTTTATCAATTTTATCAACTGGAATCATAACTTTCATTTCTCCAATAGGAAGTTTCATAATATAATATTCTTTTTTCTCATCTAAAATAGTCTTAGTTTCAATGCCAACAATGGTTCCTGCACCATGATTTGGATAAACGACTTTATCACCAATTTTATACATCTTATCCACTCCTCTTTTATGAAAGCAATAAAAATCCACCTTATAATTATATCATTTTAAAAAGCGTCAGTCAATTTGACCACTTTCTAGTTTAAGTTATAACGAAGTGTGCTAAATATGTCTGTCAAGCAGAACCTGATCGCGGAGACGACGCAATCCATCTTTAATTGCCTGTGCCCTTACTTCTCCAATTCCATCAACATCATCCAGTTCATCAACTGATGCTCTAATAATTTCCTGTAGGTTTTCAAAGTGCTCAACTAAGTTCTCTATAACCGGCATTGGTAACCTCGGTATTTTACGCATAATACGATATCCTCTTGGTGAAACAGTTTCATCAAGAGCGTTGACACTGCCGCTATAACCAAGTGCTTTACTGATAGTATTTAAAGTCAAGATTTCATCAGAAGACCAATCAGTGAGATTTTCTAATACTTTTTCTGGATCAGATGTGTCTTCTTCCAGTTCTTTTGAAATATAATCTTCAATCAGCAGAATACCTTCTTCCTTAACATTGCTAACAAGTTCTTCCAGCTGCATTTTAATTAGTCTTCCCTCTGATCCTAATTCAGAGATATACTTTTCTATTTCCCGCTGAATTTTTAAAACCATTTCTGTTCTTTGAATAACTGTAACGACATCAGAAAGTGTAACTAGATTTTCAAATTCTAAAGCACTCAAATTAGTGAGGGCCTGGTCAAAAACAGAGCGATATTTTTCCAGAGTCTGAATTGCCTGATTCGCTTTAACCAGCACAACCCTGATATCTTCTAAAATATGTTTTGAATCACCCTTATAAATAGTAATAATTGATCTTCTCTGAGAAATGGCAATAACCAGTTCTCCAGTCTGGCGAGCTACTCTTTCAGCAGTTTTATGTCTTGTTCCAGTTTCGGAAGATTTGACTGTCGGATCCGGAATCAACTGAGCATTGGCAAAAAGAATATTTTCAGCATCCTGATCAAGAACTATCGCTCCATCCATTTTGGCAAGTTCATACAACCTGGCAGGAGACAGAGAAGTTTCAATTTGAAAACCATCATTAACCAGATCAAGCACATCTTCTTTATCGCTAACCACAATCAAACCACCTGTCTGAGCTCTCAAAATGTTTTCCAGCCCATCTCTAAAAAGTGTTCCTGGAGCTAAAACTTTAAGGATATCAAGTAATTTACCATCAATTTCTTCCACTACTTCACCTCTTTTCATAATGATTTAGTTTAAAATGATTTTTACAAATTCAGCTATATCTTTAACTGCATCTATTTTAATTTCAGGATCAAAGGCAATATTCTTTGCATTTGCTGCCGGAATAATAACTTTTTTAAAAGAAAGTTTTTTTAACTCATTAATTCTCTTTTTTACCTGCCCAACTGCTCGTACCTCACCCCCAAGACCAACTTCTCCAATTACCGCTAGATCTTTAGCAAGAGATATATCCTTATAACTGGAAACTACTGCTGCTATAATTGCCAGGTCAAGTCCCGGCTCTTCTACAGTTAATCCTCCCGTAATATTTAAATTAACATCATGCTCTTTAAAATTAGCTCCCAATCTTTTTTCAAGCACAGCCAGGAGCAGAGATAACCTTTTGTAATCAACTCCTTTAGCCAGTCTTTGAGGAGAAGGGAAAGCCGCATCAGTAACCAGAGACTGAACTTCAACCAGAAGAACTCTACTTCCTTCCAGGGCCGGTGTGATTATCGAACCTGAAACATCAGCAGATCTCTCATTAATAAAAAAACTGGACGGATTAGCTACCTCATTAATACCATTTTCCTTCATTTCAAAAACACCAATTTCATTGGTCGAACCAAAGCGATTTTTTTTTGCCCTCAGCATTCTATAAAGATGATAATTATCGCCTTCAAACTGCAGTACTGTGTCAACTAAATGTTCTAAAACTCTAGGACCGGCCAGCTCACCTTCTTTTGTTACATGACCAATTAAAACAACTGGAATTTCAGTAGTTTTAGCAAGTTTAACCAGTCGGTTTGTAACCTCTTTTATCTGTGTAAGATTACCAGGTGCTGCATCCAATTCTGGAATGTGTACTGTCTGAATAGAATCGACAACAATAAGTGAATAATCCTTGTTTTTAGAAATATGATTTTCTAAAACCATGTAATCTCTTTCATCTAAAATATTTAAATTTTCTTCCATACAATTTAAACGTTCTGCTCTCATTTTGATCTGAGAAGCTGATTCTTCTCCGGAAAGATACAGAGTTTTCCCATATTTTTGACTAAAAAGAGAAGCCACCTGAAGTATCAGTGTTGATTTACCGATACCAGGGGCTCCACCAAGTAATATCAGAGAGCCAGAAACTATACCCCCACCAAGTACTCGATCAAGTTCAGTTATATTTGTTTGATAACGCTGTCTCTTAACCGATGAAATTTTTGTAATTGGTTGAGGCTCTTTCTCCTCCCTCTCCAGAGCATATTTATTATTTTTAACATTTGATTTATCCTCAATAACCTCTTCAAAACTATCCCAGGAACCACAGTTAGAACATTTACCCATCCAGTTAACTGATTTATAACCACATTCCTGACATAGATAGTACTTTTTAGGTTTTGCCATTATTAGTATCTCCTAGCTTAAATTTTGCTAATATTTATTAATAATTATATCATTTTTTACAGCATTTTACAAGAGAGGTTAATTTACTGTCAAAAGCCTAATTTACTTTAAATTCAAACTCATCGTCTTTAACATCCACGATAATTTTATTCTTTTCTTCAAATTCTTTATCCAGAATTTTAATTGAAAGTGGATTTTCTATTTGCCGCTGAATTGTCCTTCTTAGAGGCCGTGCACCAAATTCAGAATCGTAACCATCCTCGGCCAGTTTAGATTTAGCAGCTTCAGTCATTTCAAGCTTAATTTCTTTTTCTTCCAGCCGCTCTCTTAAATCATCTAGCATTAGATCAACAATCTTTTTGATATGCTCTTTATTTAAGGAATGGAAGACAATAATTTCATCTAACCTATTTAAAAATTCTGGCCTAAACGTCTTTCTAAGCTGTGACATAACATTATCTTTCATCTTATCATAATTTGCTTCTTCATCATTTTCTGTTTTAAAACCAAGCTGTGACTGCTTCTCAATAAAGTCCGCCCCCACATTAGAGGTCATAATAACAATTGTGTTTTTAAAATCAACTTTACGGCCATGAGTGTCTGTCAATACACCATCCTCTAAAATCTGCAGGAGTACATTAAATACGTCTGGATGTGCTTTTTCGATCTCATCAAACAAGATAACAGAATATGGTCTTCTGCGCACCGGCTCAGTTAATTGACCGCCCTCATCATGACCTACATAACCAGGAGGTGAACCGACCAGTCTCGAGACCGAATGTTTTTCCATATACTCAGACATGTCAACTCGGATCATTGCATCCTCATCATTAAACATTGTTTCAGCAAGAGTTTTAGCCAATTCTGTTTTACCAACACCTGTAGGCCCCAGGAAAATAAAAGAACCAATTGGGCGCTTAGGATCTTTCAAGCCAGCTCTGGCTCTGCGTACGGCTTCGGAAACAGCCTTAATTGCTTCGTCCTGACCGATAACACGTTTGTGTAATTCGTCTTCAAGTCTCAACAACCTCTCAGTTTCTGCTTCTTCCAGTTTTGTGACAGGAATTCCAGTCCAGCTCGAAACTATTTCTGCAATATCTTCTGTAGTAACAACAGCTTCTGCTTTCCCTTTTTCATCTTCCCAGTTGTTTTTTAATTCTTCCAATTCCTTTTTTAAGGATTTTTCTCTATCTCTCATCCGGGCAGCTTTTTCAAATTCCTGATTTTTTACAGCTGCCTCTTTTTCTTTTTCAGCCTCTTCTAATTTCTGACTTAATTCTTTAAATTCAGGTGGTCTAGTGCTATTACTCAACCTAACTTTAGAAGCAGCCTCATCAATTAAATCAATTGCTTTATCCGGTAGAAATCTGTCTGAGATATATCTGTGTGATAAAACAACAGCATCTTCTATGGCCTGATCGGTAATTTTAACCTTGTGATGGGCTTCATAAGGATCACGCAATCCTTTTAAAATATCTATTGCCTCTTCAGTTGAGTTTTCTTCGACAAGTACAGACTGAAATCTTCTTTCTAAAGCGGCATCTTTTTCAATATACTTTCTATATTCATCAAGAGTCGTAGCTCCAATAGCCTGTAATTCCCCTCTGGCAAGAGCAGGTTTTAAAATATTGGCTGCATCAATTGCTCCTTCAGCAGCACCAGCACCAACTAAAGTATGCATTTCATCTATAAAAAGAATAATATTTCCACTTTCAATGATCTCTGTCATTACAGCTTTTAAACGCTGCTCAAATTCACCTCTATATTTTGAACCTGCAACAAGAGAACTTAAATCGAGAGAAACAACTCGCTTATTCAATAAAAGTTCCGGTACATTTTCACTAACTATCATCTGTGCCAGTCCTTCAATAATTGCTGTCTTTCCAACACCAGGCTCACCAATTAAAACTGGGTTGTTTTTTGTTCTTCGACTTAAAACCTGAATAACTCTATTAATTTCTTTATCACGTCCTATAACTGGATCAAGTTTATTTTCCCTGGCCATTTCAGTTAAGTCTCGACTGTATTCATCCAAATTTTTAGTTTTTCTACCAGAAGATTTTTTGTTTTTTTGCATAGAATTTTTCCCTCCAAGCAAATCAACTACTTCTTCTTTAATATTGCTGATGTCACTGTTTAAATCCATCAAAATTCTAACAGCAACACCCTCTCCTTCTCTAATCAGACCAAGCAAAAGATGTTCTGTTCCAATATAATTGTGTCCCATCTTTCGAGCTTCATCCATCGCTAAATTTAACACCTTTTTACTCCGGGGAGTTAAACCAATAGAGCCTTTAACTTCATTCTGTCCTTTTCCTATCATGTCAATTATTTTGCTTTCAATTACTTCCTTGCTAACACCATTATCTATTAGTGAACGAGCAGCAATCCCCTGACCTTCAGCAATTAAACCATAAAGAATATGCTCTGTTCCTACATAACTATGCTTAAGTTTTAAAGCTTCCTGTTCAGCTATACTTAAAACTTTTCTTGCCCTTTCTGTAAATTTAGCAAACATTATTTTCACTCCTCATTTAATATATTTCTTATAACTTCCGCTCTTTTTATATTCAATTTTTCCTGATTAAGATTATTACCAAAATTATATTTTAAATGAGCATCCTTTATTTTGAATAATAATTTTGAAAATAAATCCTGATCTATATTTTCTTTAATTAAATTTGTATCCTGACCAAATTTAATTCTTGATAAATATTTCAAAGCCTCAGCTTCTTCAAGTTGATAGGCATATTTCAAAATACCGAAAGATCTAGCAACATTATCTTTTAGTTTAATATAATTATTTCTCAACAAATATTCTCTACTTTTTCTCTCTTCAGTAATGATTTGCTGAATGACGCTCTCCAATTTTTCCATTATTTCCTTTTCATTAAAACCAAGAGTTATTTGATTAGAGATCTGAAAAAGTTCAGCTTCACTGCTGCTCCCTTCTCCAGCTACACCTCTAACAGTAAGACCAAACTTACCAACCGCCCCCAAAATATTATCAATTCTACCACTCAAAACAAGAGCAGGCAAGTGACACATCACAGAAGCCCTCATAGCTGTCCCCACATTTGTCGGGCAACTGGTTAAATAACCCCATTTATCAGAAAAAGCATATTCTAATTTTTTATCCAACTGATTATCCAGTTGATCTATAACTTCCCAAATTTTGCTGAATTCAAAACCAGCTTTTAAAATTTGAAGTCTTAAATGATCTTCTTCATTAATCATAATTGAAAGGTGATTTGTATTATTTAAAAAAAGTGCTTTAGTTGTTGTACTTTCAGTATGTCCTCTACTTATAAGATGTTCCTCATGCAAAACTTCTCTTTCAACTTCATCTAAATCGCTCATTAAATAAAATTCAAATCCACTATCATTTAAAAAATCAAGTTTAGATCTTAACATATCAATTAATTTATTTTTTTCGAGATCATTACTCTTGTTAGGAAATTTATATTTTTTTAAGTTTCTTGCCAATCGAATTCTAGAACTTAAAATAACATCCTTTTCCTTTCCAGTTTCCATCTGCCAACTATTTACAAATTTATTTTCCATTTTGCTCTTCCTCCATGTCATCTTTGATTGCATGGATTTCATCCCTAATTTTAGCGGCTCTTTCAAAATCTTCATTTTCTACAGCAGTCTGCATATCTATTTTTAGTTGATTTATTTCAGATTCTGCTTCAATTTTTTGTTTAAATGAAAGAGGATATTTTCCACTATGCCTTGTGTTGCCATGGATTCTCTTAAATAAATCATCTAATTTTTTATCAAAAACCTTAAAACATTCTCCACAACCAAAGAGTCCACTTTGAGTAAATTCCTGATAACTTAAACCACAATTGGGACAAATCACTTTTTCGGAATTTTTATTTGAGAAAAACGATGAGTCTTGATTAGAAAAATTATGATTTAAAATTCCGGATAATAGACTTTGAAAACTCAAATTATTATCATCAGAATTCAACTTGCTGCTTTTCCGGGCGCAATCTTCACAAAGATGTATTTCTTCCTTCTGCCCATTTATAATCCTGGTCAAATGAACGGATGCTTCATTTTCTCCACATCTATCACAGAGCATTAGCTACTCCTCCTTCACTTTAAATATAACTTCCAGCATATTTTTCAAGATACGCCCTCTCAAATAATCTCTTTCCGGTAAAGAAATACTCAGGACATTGCGATGAACTGCCCTTTCCATTAAATATAATTCTCTTTCAGAAATCAAATCATTATCATAAAGTCTTTTTATAATTCCATGAGCTTCTTTCTGACTAATTTCTCTATCCAATTTATTTATAACATTCTGGATTACTTCTTTCTCCGAATCCAGGGTTACTCTAATAATTCTAATAAAGCCTCCACCACCACGCTGACTCTCTACAACATAACCTTTCTCCACTGTAAAACGTGTATCCAGTACATAATTTATTTGGGAAGGAGCACAATCAAAATTTTCAGCTAATTGATTTCTTTTTATTTTTACCTTACCCTGATATTTAGAAATCTGTCTTCGCAAATATCTTTCAATTTGATCAGATAAACTTGACATATTCTCCCCCTCCTAACTTTGACTTATCTTGACCTTTAATTATATAATACTATATTTATAAAAAAATGCAAGTAAATTATAACACAAAAACCACTCACAATTAATGAGCGGTTTTATAAAATATCTATTATTAAAATAAACTTCAAGTTAAAAAAATCTATCTAAAATAAAAAAAGACCCTTTAAAGGTCTCTAAATAAAAATGGCTCCCCGAGCAAGACTCGAACTTGCGACAAGATGATTAACAGTCACCTGCTCTACCAACTGAGCTATCGGGGAGTATAAAAGGACCGGCAGCGACCTACTCTCCCACATCGTTACCAATGCAGTACCATAGGCGCTGGAGGACTTAACTTTTGTGTTCGAGATGGGAACAAG
>NZ_QPJF01000020.1:0-72603 GCF_003337665.1 Halanaerobium sp. ST460_2HS_T2 | reverse complement strand
TGGCTTTGTGGTATTTTTAGTATCTCTAACTATATTATACCATATCTTAAGGAGGAAATCACCAAAAATTTATGTCATGAGCCCTGTCATTTAGGACCTTAGACATTATACAAACGACTAAAAACTTAATTTATCAAGGAGGTAATTATTGATGGCAGAAATGACAGAAGAGAAATTAGCTGAATATTTAGAGCCAGTAAAAGAAATTTTGTCGCGTTATGAAAAAAAAGAAAGATATTTAATTCCAGTTTTACAGGAAGCTCAGGAAGAATATGGATACTTACCGGAAGAGGTAATGAAGGAAATTGCACTGGGTTTAAATCTTTCTTTAAGTCAGGTTTATGGTGTTGTAACCTTTTACAGTCAGTTCCACCAGGAACCTCGAGGTAATAATATAATCCGAGTTTGTATGGGTACAGCCTGTCACGTTAGAGGTGGGGATGGTATCCTGAAAGCAATAAGGGATGAACTGGGCATAGATGCCGGAGAAACTACAGATGACTTAGAATTTACACTTGAGTCTGTAGCCTGTATTGGTGCCTGTGGTCTGGCACCGGTTATAATGATTAATGATGATACTCATGGTCGTTTGACTCCCGAAAAGGTTCCCGAAATTCTGGCAAAGTACCAGTAAAATGAGGGAACTATCTCTTCATATTTTAGATATTATAGAAAATTCCCGAAGAGCAGAAGCTGATTTAATTAAAATAAAGATTGAAGAAAAAAAAGATTCCAATCTACTTAGGATAGTGATCGAAGATAATGGTAATGGAATTGCCCCAGAAAAAATAGAAAAGATTACTGATCCTTTTATCACTTCTCGAACTACAAGAAATGTTGGACTTGGACTTTCTTTATTTAAATCAGCAGCAGAAAGCTGTGCGGGTGACTTTAATATTGAATCTGAAATTAATGAGGGAACTCTGGTAATAGCTGAGTTTAAGTATGATCATATAGATCGAGCGCCATTGGGAGATATAACAACGACAATTAGTAATTTTATTGCTGCAAGTGGTGACCAGGTAGATCTTGTTTATCAGCATTGTTATAACGAAAATAGTTTTAAATTTGACAGCAGAGAAATTAAAGCTGAATTGGAAGATCTTTCAATTCAGTCCCGGCAGATAATTGCCTGGATTAGAGAATATATTGGAGAAAATTTAGCAGAAATTCGCGGAGGTGAAGCTTTTTAATGAAATCTTTAGCTGAGTTAAAAGAGTTGAGAAATAAAGTTCAAAAAGAAATGAAAAAGCGTGATCAGGGAACAAGAGCTGAAATTATAGTTGGTATGGGAACCTGTGGTATTGCAGCAGGTGCCAGAGACATTTTAAAGGCTGTGCTGGCAGAAGTTGAAAAACGTGATCTTGATGTTAGAGTAACTCAGACCGGCTGTATTGGAATGTGTGAAAAAGAGCCTTTAATTGATGTTAAGCTTCCTGGTAAAGAGAGAATTACTTATGGTAATTTAAGTGAAGCTGATGTGCAAAAAATTATTACAGAACATGTAGTCAATGGCAATATAGTTAGTGATTTGGTAATCGCCAGACACAAATCAGAATAATAAGGAGGCACTTGTAAATGAAGGATTCTATTTATCGTTCCCATGTTTTAATTTGTACAGGAACAGGATGTGTATCATCTGGAGCTAAAACTTTGAAAGAATCGTTAGAAGAAGAATTAGCTGCAAATGATTTAAGTGGAGAAATAAAAATTGTAGAAACTGGTTGTCATGGATTTTGTGAAAAAGGGCCAATAATGATAGTTTATCCTGAAGGTGTGTTTTACTGTGAGGTTCAGGCAGAAGATGTGGAAGAAATAGTAGAAGAACATTTATTAAAAGGAAGAACAGTAGAAAGACTGCTTTTTAAAGAGCCAATGACCGAAGAGCAAATTCCTTCCTATCAGGATATAGATTTTTATAAAAAGCAGCAGCGAATTGCACTTGCCAATTGTGGTAAGATTGATCCGGAAGATATTAATGAATATATTGCTCTGGGAGGATATGAAGCAGCAGGTAAAGTTTTAACAGAAATGGAGCCTCAGGAAGTTGTTGATACTATCAAAGATTCTGGTCTTCGTGGCCGTGGTGGTGGTGGATTTCCAACAGGTTTAAAATGGCAGTTTGCCAAAAATTCTGAGAGTGATAAAAAGTATGTTATCTGTAATGCTGATGAAGGAGATCCAGGTGCCTTTATGGACCGCAGTATTTTAGAAGGAGATCCTCACAGAATTATAGAAGGTATGCTGGTTGGTGCCTATGCAATTGGCGCTGATGAGGGATATGTTTACGTTCGAGCTGAATATCCACTGGCAATTAAGAGGCTGGAAAAAGCTATTGAGGATGCCGAAGAATATGGGTTATTAGGAGAAGATATTTTTAGCAGTGGATTTGATTTTAAACTTCATATTAAAAAAGGTGCTGGAGCCTTTGTTTGTGGAGAAGAAACTGCTCTAATGAATTCAATTGAAGGTAAAAGAGGAATGCCTACTCCCAGACCACCTTATCCAGCAGTAAGAGGTTTATGGGGTAAACCAACTAATATCAATAATGTAGAAACCTATGCAAATATTCCCTATATTATTAATGAGGGTGCAGAAAACTTTTCTGCAATTGGTACAGAAGGTAGTTCTGGAACAAAAGTATTTGCTTTAACTGGAAAGATTAATAATACAGGTTTAGTGGAAGTTCCAATGGGGACTACTTTAAGAGAGGTTATTTTCGAAATTGGCGGTGGGCTTGGTAATGGCAAAAAATTCAAAGCCGTACAGACCGGTGGACCGTCTGGTGGATGTCTGCCTGAAGATTATTTAGATTTACCAATTGATTATGATTCACTTTTGGATGCTGGAACCATGATGGGCTCTGGCGGAATGGTAGTTATGGATGAGGACTCCTGTATGGTGGATGTAGCAAGATTTTTCTTAAACTTTACTCAGAGTGAATCCTGTGGTAAATGTACTCCCTGTCGTGAGGGTACAAAAAGAATGTTAGAAATTTTAAACAGAATCACTGACGGTGAGGGTAAAGATGGAGATATTGAATTATTATTAGAATTAGGAGAACATATTAAGAGCACCTCTTTATGTGGTCTTGGTCAGTCTGCTCCCAATCCTGTTTTAAGTACAATTAGATATTTCCGGGATGAGTATGAAGCACATATTCATGATAGTGACTGTCCTGCAGGAGTATGTACGGAATTAGCCAGTGCCTATGTAATTGATGAGGAAGCCTGTATAGGCTGTGGAAAATGCGCTAAAGTTTGTCCTGTAGATGCAATTAGTGGGGAAATTAAGAATCCATTTACTATAGATCCTGAAGTTTGTATAGCCTGTGGAGCCTGTGAGCCAGAATGTCCTGTAGACGCAATTTCACAGGGATAATCTCTTATAATAGGAGGAAAATTAATGAGCAAAGTAAAGTTAACAATAGATAGTCAAACTGTTGAAGTTGAAGAAGATAGTTCACTTTTAGAAGCTGCCAAAGAGATTGGGATTGATATACCTGTACTGTGTTATCATCCTGATTTAAGTTTGCACGGTGCCTGTCGGGTTTGTGTAGTAGAAGATGAGGAAAGTGGCCGTTTATTAGCGTCCTGTGCTACCCCGGTTACAGAGGGAATGAAGATTAATACCCGCAGTATGAAGGCCAGAAAGGCAAGACGTAAAAATGTAGAGTTATTACTTGCAAATCATCCTAATGATTGCCTGGGTTGTGATCGTAATGGTCACTGCGAATTACAGGATCTAACTTATGAACTGGGAATTAGATCTGAAGATGTGGCAAGATTTGCTGGAGAAAAAAGTGAATACGAACTGGATACAACCGGGCCGGCTTTAAAAAGAGATCCAAATAAATGTATTCTCTGTGGTCGCTGTGTTCGTATTTGTGAAGAAGTTCAGGGGGTGTCAGCCTTACAGTTTACTCAGCGTGGTTTTGATTCCATAGTAACTACGGCTTTTGATCTGCCTCAGGCAGAAATTAACTGTGTTAATTGTGGTCAGTGTGCAACTGTTTGTCCAGTAGGAGCAATTACTGAACTGAGTGAAATTGATAAAGTATGGGCAGCATTAGAAGATGATGAAAAACATGTTTTAGTTCAGACTGCGCCATCAGTTCAGGCTACTTTAGGTGAAGAATTTGGTATGGAGCCGGGAACAGTTGTAACAGGTCAGATGGTGGCTGCCTTGAGAAGGCTTGGTTTTGATCAGGTATTTTCAACAGATTTTGCAGCTGATTTAACTATTTTAGAAGAAGGAAATGAATTCTTAAAGAAACTTAATGGAGAAGGAGAATTACCTCATATTACTTCCTGCTGTCCGGGGTGGGTTAAAGGAGCTGAACATAACTTCCCTGATCTTTTAAAACATTTATCATCTGCTAAATCACCAATGCAGATGTTCTCTGCTCTAAGTAAAACTTACTATCCTGAGCAGACCGGAGTTGATCCAGCAACAATTTATACTGTAGCAGTTATGCCCTGTACTGCTAAAAAGTTTGAAAAAGATAGAGAAGAAATTAATGGTTCAGACTTTAAAGATACAGATGCAGTTTTAACTACTCGAGAATTTGCCCGGATGATTAAAGAGATGGGAATTAATTTTAATTCATTACCAGAAGAAGATTTTGATGAATTAATGGGTGAATCAACAGGTGCTGGAACTATTTTTGGTACAACTGGTGGTGTAACTGAGGCTGCAGTTAGAACAGTAAAAGAAAAATTAACAGGTGAGCCTCTAGAAAGATTAAACTTAGGTTTTAGAGGGATAAATCAGGCAGAAGTAAGAATCGGAGACCGCCTGGTTAAAGTTGGAATTGCAAATGGCTTTGCCAATGCTCAAAAACTACTGGAAAGAGTTAGAGCTGGAGAGTGTGAATTAGATTTTATTGAAATAATGGCCTGTCCTCATGGTTGTGTTGGTGGTGGAGGTCAACCTCGACCTGCAACAAATGAAAAGAAAGATAAAAGAGCTCAGGGACTTGCTAATATTGATGACAGCAGTAAAATAAGGAAATCTCATGAGAATCCTCAAATATTAAAGTTATATGAGGAATTTTTAGGGGAACCTTTAGGAGGAGAATCACATCATCTGCTGCACACTAAGTATAAAGCTAGACCAAAAAATTAATAGTTTAAATTAAGTGTTTTATTTAAATTAATAACTTTAAAAATCCGTTCTGGTTAAATTACATCAGAACGGGTTTTTTGCTTATTGATAGCAATTACTGTATCTAATTGATTATCTTGACAACAAAACTTAAGTTGAGTATAATTAAAAGTAGAGTCAATATTCACAAAATTCAAATCTCGGCTAAAATGATATTAAATTATTCGTACTCAGTCGGGGTGTAAGCAGAGGAGGGAATTAACTTAAAGTATCTGAGTGATTTTTAAAATAACAGGGAGGTTGATTTAATTGAAAAAAGTATTTTCTCAATTACAGCGTATTGGTAAATCTCTGATGCTGCCAATCGCAGTCTTGCCTGCAGCTGCTTTACTACTAAGATTAGGTGCAGGGGATGTCTTTGATATTCCATTTGTTATGGCTGCTGGTTCTGCAATTTTTGATAATCTGGCCTTATTATTTGGTATTGGTGTTGCAGTAGGAATTGCTTTTGACAGTTCTGGTTCAGCAGGTCTGGCTGGAGCAGTTGGATATCTTGTAATTACTAATGGTACTCAGGCTATTAATTCTGATATTAATATGGGTGTTTTAGCCGGTATTATAGGTGGACTAACTGCGGGAGCCTTATACAATCGCTATCATGATATTCAATTACCTGATTTTTTAGGTTTCTTTGGTGGCCGCCGTTTTGTTCCAATAGTAACTGGGGCTGCCGGGGTTGTTTTGGCCGGAATATTTGGCTTTATCTGGCCCCCCATTCAGGATGCTATTCAAATGGCTGGACAGTGGATTATTGATGCTGGTGCAATTGGTGTATTTGTATATGGTTTCTTAAACAGGCTATTGATACCTGTTGGTTTGCATCATGTTATTAATAGTTTTATCTGGTTTGTGTTTGGAGAATTTACAACTTCAGCTGGAGAAGTTGTAACTGGAGATTTATCCAGATTTTTTGCCGGAGATCCATCCGCCGGATTCTTTATGTCTGGATTTTTTCCTATTTTTATGTTTGGTCTGCCAGCAGCAGCATTAGCAATGTATCACGCAGCTAAACCGGAAAATAAAAAAGCAGTTTCCGGTATTTTCTTAAGTGTTGCTCTTACTTCATTTTTAACAGGAATTACAGAACCGATTGAATTTTCATTTATGTTTTTAGCTCCTGCTTTATATGTTATTCATGCAGGTCTAACTGGTCTATCTTTAGTCACAACATATATACTGGGAATTAAACACGGTTTTGGATTTTCTGCAGGAGCAATTGATTATTTCTTAAATTATGGACTTGCGACTCGGCCTCTGTTAATAATACCAATTGGTCTGGTGGTTTTTGCCATCTATTATTTCCTTTTCCGTTTTGTAATAGAAAAATTTGATATTGCCACTCCAGGACGTCTTGATGCAGATGTTGATCGAGGAACCGAAATGAGTGTAATGCCCGAAACTCAACAGAAAAAATCAGGAGGGAAAAGTAAATCAAAAAACAAACCAAGAGCTTATATAGAAGCTCTTGGTGGAGAAGATAACATAAAGAAAGTTGAAGCCTGTATTACTCGACTTCGTTTAGAGTTAAGAGATACGGAAAAAATAGATGAGCAGACTTTGCAGCAGCTTGGCGCAACCGGTGTTTTAAAAGCGAATAAGAATAATGCTCAGGTTGTAGTTGGAACAAAGGCGGAAATGATTGCTGATGACATAAATCAGGAATTAAAAGTGATGCGGGAATAAAATAAATTAATTTATTAATTAAAGCCGGAGTCTTTGCTCCGGCTTTAAATCTATAATAACTCAAAATATTTAGAAAGAGGGGATTAAAATGTCCAAACGACTTTTAAGTTCAAATAGTTCCGAGCTTTTAAGTTACAATAAAGAAGAACTGCTGCAGTCTATAAAATTATCAGAAGGTAGAACTATTATCTCAGAGGTTATTGGTGAGGAGTCATTATTTAGAGATGTGAGTAATGCCGAGATAGCAGCAGCTTTTGGAGCAGATATTTTACTTTTAAACTTATTTGATTTAAATAAACCCTATTTTAAAAATATTAAGCAGGGAAGTTCTAAAGAAATAGTAACTACCATAAAAAAATTATGTGGAAGACCTCTGGGTATCAATCTGGAACCAGTAAATAAGGGAGATAATCAGAAGGATGATTTTATAGAATTAAGTTCTGGACGAAAAGCAAGTTTGAAAAATATTGAGCTAGCAGTTAAAGCAGGTTTTAATATGATTACTTTTACCGGCAATCCATCAGTTGGGGTTAGCAATCAGGCAATAATTGAAGCGGTTAAAATAGCAGATCAAAATTTTGGTGACCAGATAATAATAACTGCTGGTAAAATGCATATGGCAGGTATAGATGAGGAATATCTGGCTGCAAAATATATAGATTCATTAATTTCAGCCGGTACAGATATAATTTTACTTCCTGCTGTGGGGACAGTACCCGGAATCGATTTGAATTCATTAAAAGAAATAATAAGATTGGTTCATAACAGAGGGAAATTGGCTTTGACAGCAATTGGTACTTCTCAGGAAAGTTCAGATGCAGAGACAATTAGAGAAATTGCACTAATGAGTAAAATGGCTGGAGCTGATATCCAGCATATTGGTGATGCAGCTTACGGAGGAATAGCGCTACCAGAAAATATACTGACTTTATCCAAGACAATTAGGGGAAAACGTCACAGTTATCGCAGGATGGCTCTATCGATCAATCGTTAAAAAGATAAGTAAAGAGTGTATATATTGTTATCTAATAAATATTTACGAAATCGATTTACTTTTATTTTCAAAAAAACTTGAAAAAGTTCATAAATACTGTTATTATTAAAGAAATGAATAATTTAAAGAGTGTAACTGTTAAATCAGGCATAATCTGGGGAAGGATATCTTAACTTTTTGGAGAGGAAGCTATCTTTTTCTGGATTTTTTTATTAACAGTATAGCTAAAAGATAGAAATTGTTTTTGTGTTTTAGGTTTACCATTTTTATTTTACCGATGTCCTGCAATTTTGAGGAGGTTTTTATGGCTGCAGTTGAGAAACTTAAAATAAAAAAGATCTTTAATAATAATGTAATTCTGGCAGAAGAAATTTCTTCAAAAAGAGAGCTTATCTTAATCGGTAGAGGGATCGGGTTTTCCAGAAAAACTGGTGATGATTTTTTGAAATCAGAACTTGAAATTGATAAAGAATTTGCCCCAATTGAAGGAGAAAAAAGAGAAAATTATATTCAACTGTTAGAAGAAATAGATAGTCAGGTTATTGGAATAACTGAGGAAATAATTGCAATGGTCAGCTCTAAATTAAATGAAGAGCTGGATCAGCATATCAGAATTGGTCTGGCTGATCATATTGCTTTTTCTCTAAAAAGAATTAAAGATGGGATAGAAGTCACCAATCCTTTTTTAGCTGAAACAAGGACATTATATAATCAGGAATACAGACTGGCGGAAAAAGCAGTGCAAATGATTGCTAATAGATTTGAGCTGGATATTCCTGAAAGCGAAGTCGGATTTATTACTCTGCATATTCATGGAGCCAGAAATGAAAGAGGAGTTTCTAAAACTTTAAAAAACACCTCTTTAATTAAAGAGCTGGTAACAGAGGTAGAAAATGAACTGGGTCAAAAATTAAGTTATGAAAGTCTCAATTATGCTAGATTAGTTAACCATCTCCGTTTTGCACTTGAAAGAATAGAAACTGATGTCTCAAATCCCAATCCACTTTTAAAAAATATTAAGGAAAATTTTGATTTTTCCTTTAAAGTTGCTGTAAAACTTGCTAAAATAATAGAAGACAAGTTTAATTGTCAGGTACCGGAAAGTGAAAAAGGATATCTGGCTCTGCATTTGCATCGATTAAAAAGAGATTTAAATAACTCTCAATAGATATTAATAATTTAACTGGCGTGTTACTGTTCAATCAGGCAAAAGCCGATTAGATACTGAGACCATTTTATTGGTTTCGGACTATCTGATCGGCTTTTTTGCTTTTATATATATTTCATCTATAATACTTATAATTTTAAAAGGGAGGAAATTTTTTTAATGAAAGGTTTTAAGAAATTACAAAAAATAGGTAAGGCACTAATGACACCAGTTTCTGTTTTGCCTGCTGCAGGTATTTTAGTTGCTTTAGGTAGAATGCTTCAGGAACAGAATGGTCTGGCTGTTGATATTGGAGAGGTAATGTTTAGTAGTGGAATTGCAATTTTTGAGCATTTACCACTGATTTTTGCTCTGGGCGTGGCTATAGGTTTTGCTGGAGATGCTGTAGCAGCTCTTGCAGCTGGAGTAGGATTTACAGTTTATGCCAAAGTGCTCACTGTTATGGCTGGAATAATTAATATTTCCGAAAGAACGGGTGGCAGTATTGAGGCAATTAATACAGGAGTTTTTGGTGGTATAGTTGTGGGAGTTATTGCTGCACAAATGTATAAAAAGTTTCATAGTACTGAGCTGCCTCCATATCTAGGATTTTTTGCCGGGAAAAGATTGGTTCCAATAGTAACTGCGGCAGGTTCTGTGCTGGCAGGAGTTGCTCTATCTTTTGTCTGGCCCCCAATTCAGATTCAAATTAATCAATTTGCCCGTTTTGCAATGAATTCCCCAATAGGGCCAGCATTATATGCTGCTGGTAAGAGAGCTTTAATACCTGTTGGTTTACATCATGTTTATTATCCACCTTTTTTATATGAATTTGGACGTTATACTACAGAAGCAGGCCAGGTATTAAGAGGAGAAACAGCCAGATTTTTTGCAGGTGATCCAACTGCCGGACGCTTTATGGCAGCTGAGTTTCCGTTAATGTTATTTGCGCTTCCAGCAGCCTGTCTGGCAATGTATTTGAGAGCTAAAAATAAAGTTAAAGTTGCTGGTATGCTAACAACTGCTGCTATAACTTCATTTTTGACAGGAATAACTGAACCAATTGAGTTTTCATTTATTTTTGTAGCGCCACCTCTTTACTTATTTCATGTTGTTGGAGGTTTTATTTCTGGACTTTTAACCAATTTCTTTGATATTAGAATTGGTTATACTTTTTCTGCCAGTGCAATTGATTATGTTTTAAGTTTATCAAATCTGGGAAATCCAATGATGTTTTGGCTGGTTGTTGGACCAATAATGGCAGTTTTATATTTTACTGTTTTTTATTTTACAATTCCTCTGTTCAACTTTGAGACACCCGGTCGTGGCAGTGATGCAGTCGAATCAGAAGATGCTGCTCCTATGGACAAGGATCAGCGAGCTGCAGATGTGCTGGCTGCTCTGGGAGGTAGTAAAAATTTAGAAAGTGTAGATGCCTGCATTACCAGACTAAGACTTGAAGTCGTTGATAATTCTAATATTGATGAGAAGAAGCTAAAACAATTAGGAGCGTCAGGTGTTATGAAATCCGGCAGCAGTGTGCAGGTTGTATTTGGCCCTGAATCGGATGCATTAAAGGATAAAATAAAAAGAATAATGTAAAAAAATAGATTTTAATTAATTTAAGTACTATTGTAAAAGTAAAAGGAACTGTATTATAATAAATTAGAGGAGGAGATTAAATGTTTAATATTTTTAAGAAAAAAGAGGAATATTTAGCAGCACCATTTGCAGGGGAAGTTAGTGATTTACAGCAAGTACCTGATGATGCCTTTGCCCAGAAAATGCTAGGAGATGGTTTTGCCATTACTCCAGAAGAAAACGTTGTTAAAGCTCCCTGTGCTGGAGAGATTGTTCAGATTTTTTCTACAGGACATGCAGTAGGAATAAAAACTAAAAAGGGTCTGGAAGTTCTGGTTCATATTGGTATAGATACAGTTAAATTGGATGGAGAAGGTTTTAAAAAACTTGTAAAAAATGGTGACAAAGTTGATGTTGGTACTCCATTAATTGAAGTAGATTTAGATTTTATTAAAGAAAATGCTCCTTCGATTTCTACTCCTGTTATTATTACCAACATGGAAAAGGTTAAAAATATGGAAATTCTCAAAAAAGAAAAAGTTGAAGCTGGTACAAAAGTATTAAAAATTGAACTTGCTTAACTTAATCTTTAAAGTAAATAAATATATTAATGGGGATAGCTGTTTTGTTATGCAGTTATCCCCTTTTTATCTTTAATTAAATTTGATATAATAAATTAAGATGTTTTTTAATATTTAAATTCTGATCAGAGACAGGATGATTTAATAATGAAATTTAAAAGAATTGTAGTTAAAGTAGGAAGTAGTAGTTTAACAAATCAGAATGGAAAATTAAATTTTACCCAGCTGGATGCTTTGAGCCGGCAGCTGGTTGATCTTAAAAACCAGGGCAGAGAAATGATACTGGTTAGTTCGGGAGCAGTCGCAGCTGGTATGGGAGAGCTTGGTTATGCAAAAAAACCGGGGTCTATTCCTGAACAGCAGGCCTGTGCAGCTGTAGGACAGGGGCTTCTCGTGGGTATCTATAATAAATTTTTTAGAGAATATGGTGCGAATTCTGCTCAAATTTTGCTAACTTCAAGTGATCTGGAGAACAGAAATCGTTACCTGAATGCCTTTAATACTCTAAAGACTTTAATTGATCATGGCGTAATTCCTGTAATTAACGAAAATGACACTGTTGTTACAAATGAGATAAAGGTTGGAGACAATGATACTCTGGCAGCAAGAGTAGCCGGGCTGGTAGAAGCAGATTTACTAATTAATTTATCTGATGTTGATGGTCTCTATAATGGTGATCCGGCTGATAATAGAGATAATATCCAACTTATTTCTAAAGTTGAAAATATAACAACTGAAATAGAAAAAATGGCTGGAGGTAAGGGCAGTGCAGTGGGCACGGGAGGTATGGAAACAAAAATTGAAGCTGCAAAAATTGCTGTCAACTCTGGGGTGCAAATGATAATTGGATCTGGCAAAGAAAAAAACTCTCTTTTAAAGATTGTTGAAATGGCGGAGAATAGTCAGTTTAATCTTGGAACTACATTTCTGACTGCTGAGGAAAGATTATCCAAAAGAAAACAGTGGTTAAATTTTAATTTACCACCTCTTGGGAAAATTGTGGTTGATCGTGGAGCAGCAGAAGCTCTGGTCAAAAGAGGCAAAAGTTTACTTCCGGGTGGGATTATTGAAGTTGAGGGGGAGTTTAATAGTGGTGATCCAGTAACTATCAGTGACGGAAACCGGGCAATTGGAAAAGGTATTGTTAACTATAATTCTGATGAAATTAAAAGAATTAAAGGTTCCCATTCAAATGAAATAGAAAAAATTCTTGGATATTTTAATAAAAGTGAGGTTATTCATAGGGACAACATGGTTATAGGAGGAGATAAAAATGAGTATTAGAGAAGAATTAATTTCACAGGCAGATTCCGCAAAAAAAGCAGCCAGAAAGCTGGCTCAGGCAGGAAGCAGCGAGAAAAATAAGGCTTTACAGATGATTGCTGATAAGCTGCTGGAGAGACAGGCTGAGATTTTAGAAATCAATGAAAAAGATATGCAAAAGGGTAGAGAGAATGGTTTAAGTAGAGCTTTACTTGATCGACTTAAGTTAACAGAAGCAAGAATTAAAGGGATGGCCCAGGGGTTAAGAGAAGTAGCTGCTCAGGAAGATCCAATTGGAGAAGTTCCCGGTATGTGGAAAAGACCAAACGGACTGCAAATAGGTAAAATTAGGGTCCCCCTAGGTGTGATTGGTATTATTTATGAGGCAAGACCAAATGTTACAGTCGATGTAGCCGGTCTTTGTCTAAAGTCAGGAAATACGGTTATTTTACGTGGGGGTTCAAATGCCTTTAATTCCAACCAAATCTTAACTAACATTATTCAGGATGGTTTAAGGGAAGCTGCCCTGCCTAAAGAAGCTGTTCAGCTGATATCAACTACAGATCGGAAAGCAGTAGATATTCTATTTACCCTAAATGATTATTTAGATGTTTTAATTCCCCGTGGAGGAGCTGGATTAATTCAAAAGGTTGTTAACGAATCTAAGGTGCCTGTAATCGAAACAGGGGTAGGTAACTGCCATGTTTATGTAAATAAAGATGCGGATTTAACCAAGGCTAAAAAAATTGTTTTTAATGCTAAATATTCCAGGCCTGCTGTTTGTAATGCAGCAGAAAGTTTGCTGGTTGACCAAAAAGTTGCAGAGGAATTTTTACCAGAGATGGCCCGGATCTTTGCTGAAAGTGATGTAGAATTAAGAGGATGTGAGCAGACTCAAAAAATTGTTCCTGGTGTTACACCGGCTACTGAAGAAGATTATGCGACCGAGTTTTTAGACTATATAATGTCAGTTAAAGTTGTAGCAGATTATGAGGAAGCTGTGGAACACATTTACCAGTACGGAACCAAACATTCGGAAGCAATAGTTACAGAAAATTATACTAAAGCCAGAGCATTTTTAGATGATATTGATGCAGCGGCAGTTTATGTAAATGCCTCAACTCGTTTTACTGATGGTGGTCAATTTGGGCTGGGGGCTGAAACAGGAATTAGTACTCAAAAACTGCATGCAAGAGGACCAATGGGCCTGAAAGAATTAACAACTACTAAGTATATTATTATGGGAAGTGGACAGATTAGAGAGTAAGCTGGAGGAGGACTTATAAATGAAATTAGCAATTATTGGTCTGGGGAATATGGGTAAGGCTATTTTAAATGGAATTTTAAAACAGAAGCTGATAAAACCTGAAAATATTATAGCAGCAGATAAAAAATTTGCTGATCCGGATTTTGAAAATTCAGATGAATATGCCAGTGTAACTGTTACCGCTGATAACTGTCTTGCTGCTCAAGAAGCTGACTATATTATTCTGGCAGTAAAACCTCAGATCATTAATTTGGTTCTGGAAGATATCAAAAAAGTGGCGGCAGCCAAGGTTGTTATTTCAATTGCAGCTGGAGTAAAAACAGAACTGTTAGCAAAATATTTTGGTTCCAGAGCTAAAATTGTACGGGTAATGCCAAATACTCCAGCTTTAGTTGCTGCAGGAATGAGTGCAATTTACTACAGTCCAGCTGTGGAAGCAGACGAAAAAGCATTTGTAGATCAAATATTTAACTCTCTGGGGAAAACAGTTAAGGTTAAGGAAAGTGAAATGGATGCAGTTACCGGTCTAAGTGGTAGTGGACCGGCATTTGTCTATATTTTTATAGAGGCACTGTCTGATGCAGGGGTTTTAAAAGGTCTTGATCGGAAAAAGGCCCTTAAACTTGCAGCTCAGACGGTTAAGGGAGGGGCAGAAATGGTATTAAGTTCAGGTAAACATCCTGCTGAACTTAAAGATATGGTCTGTTCTCCTGCAGGTACTACAATTACTGGAGTAGCCACCCTGGAAGAACAGGGATTTAGATCTTCTGTAGTTCAGGCTGTTAAAACAGCAGCAGAGCGTTCAGAGGAGCTGGGAAAATAAATGGATAATAGTAGTTATTCAATTATTACCAATTCACCAGCAGAAACTGCAAAATTTGGCCGGGACCTGGCCCAATTTCTTGAGGTGCCTGCCCTAATTTTACTTAAAGGTGAGCTTGGTACCGGTAAGACTTTAATTATTAAAGCAGCAGCTGCTGCTTCTGGTTATCAGGGGAATGTAACAAGCCCAACTTTTAATCTGATTCAGGAATATTCCGGTGAGCAGGAGATTATTCATATGGATCTTTATCGCCTTGATAGAACAGAAGAGCTTTTAGAAATTGGATTTGAAGACTATTTAACTAGAGAAGCTTTAATTTTTATTGAATGGCCGGAACTTGCACTTCCACTGCTGCCGGCTGACTTTCTTTTTATAAATATAGAAAAAATATCTGCTCAAAAGCGAAAGATTACTGTTTATGCTGAAGGAAAACGAAGTAGTTTATTAATAGAAAGGTTGAATCAAAAATGTTAACTCTGGCAATTGATACTTCAACAGATAATTTGGGACTTGCTCTAATGGAATCTGGGCAGCTCAGAGGAGAATATAATTTAAGTTTAAAGAGGCAGCACAGCGAAAAATTGCTACCTTTGATAGAACAGATTTTTGAGCTCTTGGGAATTCAGCCCCGGGAACTTAACGGGGTTGCTGTAGCAACAGGTCCTGGTTCTTTTACAGGTCTTAGAATAGGTATTACTACAGCAAAATTACTGGGAAGAATATTTTCTATACCTGTAAAAGGTATATCGACTCTTGAAATCATGGCAGCCGGAATAGCTGAACCTTATTTATTACCTCTAATTGATGCCCGAAGAAAAAGAGTTTATTGTTCTTTTTATCAAAATTTACGGACTGCAAACGACAATTTTTTAAAAGAAATTTATCAACCTACAGCTATCAGTATTGCCGAATTACCAGAATTACTTAGTAATTATAAAGAAAAAGAAATTACATTAATTGGCGAAAAGAAGAAAGAAGTTAGGCGAGTTTTAGAAGCCAATGCATTTTCAACCAGACTTGCTGAGGCTGAATCTGATCTACCAAGGGCTGCAGTTTTAGCAAGGTTGGGAGAAAATTATTTTAAGACGGGACAGAGAGATGATATTTATCAGCTTAAACCCGCTTATTTAAAAAAACCACAGGCAGAAATTAACTGGCAGCAGAAATATGGAAATAATTAATATGGGAGTGGGAAAGTTGAAGTTTAGAGATAAATTAAAAGATGAAAGTGAAGACATTTATATACTTGCTCTTGAGAGTTCCTGTGATGAGACAGCGGCAGCAGTAAATAAAAATGGACTGAAAGTTTTGGCAAATGTTGTTTCTTCTCAGGTTGATCTTCATAAAAAATTTGGGGGGGTTGTACCGGAAATTGCCTCCCGTAAACATCTTGAGTTGCTGCTGCCTGTAATTGATCAGGCATTAGCAGAAGCAGGAATTGATTTTGAAGATTTAGATGCAGTAGCATCTACTTCTGGTCCAGGTCTAGTTGGAGGGCTTTTAGTTACTCTGACTGCTGCCAAGACAATTTCCCTGGCTTTAAATATTCCTTTAATAGGGGTTAATCATATTGCTGGACATATTTATGCTAATTTTATCGCCAATCCAGAAATAAAAAAACCACTTTTGTGTCTTACTATTTCTGGTGGACATACAGATCTGTTATATTTTGAGGATTTAAGAGGTTATAAAATTCTTGGGAGAACTGTTGATGATGCCGCAGGAGAAGCCTTTGATAAAATCTCCCGATTTCTCGGTCTGGGTTATCCCGGAGGACCGGCAATAGAAAAAGCAGCTCGAGCTGGAAATGAGATGGCAGTTGATTTTCCAAGAGCTGATTTAGGAGACAGTTATAATTTCAGTTTTAGTGGTTTAAAAACTGCGGTAATGAATTATGTTAATAATGAAGAACAGCGGGGCAATGAGCTAAAAATAAATGATTTAGCAGCCAGCTTTCAAAAAGCAGTAGTAGACAGTTTAACCGCAAATTTACTGCAGGCGGTAGAGAAATATGATGTAGAGAGTGTTGTTTTATCAGGTGGAGTTGCCGCAAATCAGAGGCTTAGAAGTTATATTGAGGAAAAATTAGAGGAAAATAATTTAAAACTTTACTATCCTCCTTTAGAATTATGTACTGATAATGCAGCTATGATTGGTGCAGTGGCATATTATCAGTATCTTGAGCGTGATTTTGCACCTTTAAGTATTAGTGCTGATCCCTCTTTAAAATTGTAGGTGATTAAATGAAAAAAAGATCTAAAGAAGAAATTTTATATAAAACAGTAAAAGAAGATAATATTCTTCCTATAACATCTATCTGCAAATTGAACTGTATTTTTTGCAGTCATAAAAACAATCCCCCCCAGGTTGAAACTTATAGCTTTGGACATCTGGATAAAGCACTAATCAAAAATATGATTGAATTTTTGAATCCGGAGAAACCAGTTTTTATTGGTGAGTCAGCCAGTAAAATTATCGAAGGTGAACCTTTTGTTTATCCAGAAATATATCAAATCTTAGAATATCTGCGTCAGCGATGGCCAGAGATTGAAATTAAAATTACAACTAGCGCTTCATTTCTAGAGCTTGAGAGATTAGAATACCTAAAGAATTTAGAACCATTGGAATTAAATATCTCGCTAAATGGTCCCGCTCCTGAGGAACGGGTTTTTTTAATGAATGATTCGCGTCCAAATAATGTTTTTAAAATTATTCCTGAACTAAAAAGAATGGAGTTTAATTTTTCTGCAAGTATTGTTTCCATGCACCATCTTAAAGGTTTTGATTATTTAAAAAGAAGCTTTGATTTTTTGGAAAAATACCAACCACGGACTTTGCGAGTGTTTATGGCTGGTTTTAGTAATTATGCAGATTCTGAGATTATTTCTGCTGCAGATGATTATCAGCAATTAAATCAGTTCATTAACTCAATCAAAAATGAATATTCATACCCAATTCTTGTTGAGCCTCAGCTATTGAATGATTTTAAAGCTGAAATAAATGATATTATAAAAGATTCTCCTGCAAAAGTAGATTTACAGCCGGGCGATATAATAAAAAAAATAAATCAAAATACTGTTGAAAGCAGAGTTGATGCTTTTTATCAAATTAAAACTGCCAGTAATCCTGAAATAATATTCAAACGTGATCAAAAAACTAAAAAAATAATTCTTAAAAAAAAGAAAAACGAAGATTCTGGATTAATCATGTCCTATGATTTGAGTAGAAAAGAAAAGAAAAGTTTAGAAGCTTATGCAGCTGAAAGTTCAAAAAACCAAAATGGAATCACAGTGATTTTAGCTTCAGAGGCGGGTTATAATCTCATATTTAGTTTAATTAAGAAATATTTAATAGATAATAAAAATTTAAAATTACTAAAAGTAAAAAATTGTTTTTTTGGAGCTTCAATTATTGCAGCCGGCCTTTTAACTAATTCTGATTTAATTAGCAGTCTCAATTTGATCGAAGAAAAGATCGAAAAAATCATTTTACCAGAGATTATTTATGATTATTATGGTAATGACCTGCTGGGAAACCATTACAGTCAGCTGGAAGAGAAATTTAGGGCAGAGGTGGTTTTAATTTAAATAATGTAAGATATGAAGACATCCTTATAAAATATTTGTTAATCAGAGAATAAATGATTTAATTTGATTTAATTGCAATTAATGAGCTTTGTTAACCTTTTAAAACCAAATAGAGGATTTGATTTTCCTAACTGTCTTAGATATTATATTTACAGTGCTTATTAGCACTCACCTCAAATGAGTGCTAATTATTATAAAAGAATATAATATTAGAAGGGGGTTATTTTTTAATGAGTATTAAACCACTAGATAACAGAGTTGCAGTAAAATTTGTCAAAGATGAAGGTGAAGAGAAAACTAAGGGAGGAATTGTACTTCCTGATACAGCCAAAAAAGACGAAAAGCCACAGCAGGGTGAAATAGTTGCTGTAGGTAAAAATATTGCACCAGAAGGCGAAGAAGCAGAAGTAGCTGTTGGTGACACAGTAGTTTTTGATAAATATGCTGGAACAAAAGTTGAAATTGATAGTGAAGAATATATTATTCTTGCAATAGAAGATATTTTAGCAGTTATTAACTAAATTAAAAATTATCTCTATTCAATTTGATAATTTATAAAATTACTTTCAAAAATAACTCAGATTAATTATACAGGAGGGATTTAGATGCCAAAACAGTTAAAATTCGGCGAAGACGCACGCCGCAAATTAGAAACAGGAGTTTCTCGTTTAGCAAATGCAGTTAAAGTAACACTTGGACCCAAAGGACGTAATGTACTTTTAGAAAAGAGCTTTGGTTCTCCTACTATCACAAATGATGGTGTTAGTATTGCCAAGGAAATTGAATTAAAAGATCGTTATGAAAATATGGGTGCTCAGGCAGTAAAAGAAGTAGCTACTAAAACTAATGATGTTGCTGGTGATGGTACAACAACTGCAACAGTATTAGCAGAAGCTATGTTAAAAGAAGGATTTAAAAATGTAGCTGCTGGTGCAAATCCAATGCTGATCAAAAGAGGTATTCAAAAAGCAGTAGAAAAATTAACTGATGAGATTGCTTCAGTTGCCAGACCTGTAGAAGGTAAAGAAGCTGTATCCCAGATTGCTTCTATTTCTGCCGGTAATGATGATGAGATTGGTAACTTAATTGCAGAGGCAATGGAAAAAGTTGGACAGGATGGAGTTATCTCTGTAGAAGAGTCTAAAAGTATGGGAACTTCCTTAGATGTTGTAGAAGGTATGCAATTTGATCGTGGTTACTTATCTCCTTATATGGTAACTGATACTGATACAATGGAAGCCTCTTTAGAAGATCCATATATCTTAATTACTGATAAGAAAATTTCCAGTATTCAGGATATTTTACCATTATTAGAGCAGGTTGCTCAGTCAGGCAAGAGTTTAATGATTATTTCTGAAGAAGTTGAAGGGGAAGCACTTGCTACTTTAGTGGTAAATAAAATTCGTGGAACCTTTAATTGTGTAGCTGTAAAAGCACCTGGATTTGGTGACCGCCGCAAAGCTATGTTAGAAGATATTGCTGTTCTAACAGGTGGTACTTTAATTACTGAAGATCTTGGTCTAAAGCTTGAAAATGCAAGCATTAATGACTTAGGTCAGGCACATAAAGTAACAATTACCAAAGATGATACTACAATTGTCGAAGGTAACGGAGACAAGGAAAAGATTCAGGATAGAATTTCTCAATTAAGAAAGCAGATTGAAACTACTACTTCTGATTTTGATAAAGAAAAATTACAGGAAAGATTAGCTAAATTAGCCGGTGGTGTTGCAGTAATTCAGGTTGGTGCAGCAACCGAAACCGAGCTTAAAGAAAAGCAGCATAGAATTGAGGATGCATTATCTGCTACCAGAGCAGCTGTAGAAGAAGGTTTAGTTGCTGGTGGAGGTACAACCTACCTTAAGGTAATGGCTGCCCTTGAAAGCTTAAACTTAGAAGGTGACGAGGGTACTGGAGTTGATATTGTTCGTAAAGCTCTAGAAGCTCCAATTAAGCAGATTGCTAATAATGCAGGTCACGAAGGATCTGTAGTTGTAGAAAGAGTTAAGGAAAAGGATGAAGGAATCGGCTTTGATGCCATGAAAGGCGAATATGTAGATATGATTAAAGCTGGTATCATTGATCCTGCTAAAGTTACACGTTCTGCTCTTCAAAATGCAGCAAGTGCTGCTTCCATGCTTTTAACCACTGAATGTCTAGTTGCTGATAATAGCGACGATGATGATGACGGAAATGGTGGCGGAATGCCCGGTGGCATGCCCGGAGGAATGGGCGGCATGGGTGGCATGGGTGGCATGGGCGGTATGATGTAAGCCCGATAACCACTCAGACTCATTAACTTAATATTTAAATTCAAGGATGCTTCCTCTTTAACTAGAGGTTGCATCCTTTTTTTACTTTGCAGACTCGATGTCCTAATAATATGACGCACTCAATGTGCTAACACAAATCTAACAATTTGTTTATTAAAGCAAGATTTGTGCCTCGACCATGCGTCTTAAAAAAGAAGAGAAGTGTGACGGACTCGATGTCCTAATACTAACCTAACAATGCGTCTTAGAAAGGGAGGTTAGTGAGACGGACTCGATGTCCTAATACTAACTCGACCATGCGTCTTAAAAAAGAAGAGAAGTGTGACGGACTCGATGTCCTAATACTAACTCGACCATGCGTCTTAAAAAAGAAGAGAAGTGTGACGGACTCGATGTCCTAATACTAACTCGACCATGCGTCTTAAAAAAGAAGAGAAGTGTGACGGACTCGATGTCCTAATACTAACTCGACCATGCGTCTTAAAAAAGAAGAGAAGTGTGACGGACTCGATGTCCTAATACTAACTCGACCATGCGTCTTAAAAAAGAAGAGTTAGTGAAAATTTTTCTGCTTTTAAAAAAGGATTTTTTTGACGAATAGAGAATAAATATTATAAGAGAAAACAATTTAGCTATGAAAGTTTAAATTAAAGTTTTATTTTAATATTAACTAATTTAATTAATGCTGAATAAACAAAATAATATTGCTGAAAAACATCCAATTAAAATACTTTATTTTAAATTTTCATAATTTTTTGCGAAAAGTAAAGGGTTATTTTGCAAAAAATAGAAATAAAATACAGGTGGTGATATATAAAAAGAGATATATAATAATTGTAAAAAAGTCTGTAGGATAAGGTGATTATATGATAAAAAATTTCTTAGTCTATGTATTATCTGATTCAGTAGGAGATACTGCAGAACAGGTGGCAAGAGCTTCGGCAGAACAGTATAAAGACTCAGATTATGAAATTAAGAAATATCCCTATGTAGAAAGCAAAACCAAAATTGATAGTATTATGGAAAGCTTGAATTCCGAAAATTCAATCTTTGTTTATACCATCGTTAATAAGGAGATATCTGAATATCTGCGACAGAAATGTGAAGAAAAAAAAGTTCCTTACATTGATGTAATGGCTCCCTGTTTGAATACTTTTACCGACTTTTTGGGACAAGAACCGGTGAGAGAATCAGGTGTTATTCGCAAACTTGATGAGGATTATTTCAAAAGGGTAGAAGCAGTGGAATTTGCTGTTAAATATGATGATGGTAAAGATCCACGGGGTATTTTGAAAGCAGATATTGTTTTAATTGGGGTTTCACGATCATCAAAAACTCCCTTAAGTATGTATCTGGCTCATAAAAACTATAAAGTGGTTAATATTCCACTTGTAAAGGGATCAAAAGTACCAGATGAATTGTTTGAAGTTCCACGCAGAAAAATAATTGGATTGATGATTGATCCTTCAGATTTAATAGAAATAAGAAGAGAGAGAATAAGGGTTTTAGGACTTGATAATAGTGTGGATTATGTATCAATAGAAAAAATTTACGAGGAGTTGGAATACGCTGAAAAGATAATGAGAAAAGTTGGTTGTCCTGTAATTGATATGACTAAAAAGGCTGTCGAAGAAGCTGCTAATTTAGTCATTGATATCATAAATGATCTTAACTAACAAAAGGAGGGGTTTTGTTGAAGAAATATGTATATGGCTTTGAAGAAGGTAAAAAAGAAATGAAGTCACTGTTGGGTGGTAAAGGTGCCAATCTTGCTGAGATGAGTAAAATTGGTCTGCCAGTGCCTCCAGGATTTACAATCACTACAGAAGCCTGTATTCACTATATTGAAATTGGTGAAAAGTTGGAAGATAGTCTCAAAGAAAGTATTTTCGAACACTTAAAAGACTTAGAAAAGAAAATTGGTAAAGATTTCGGTGATGTAAATGATCCTCTCTTAGTTTCGGTTAGGTCTGGAGCAGTTATCTCTATGCCAGGTATGATGGACACAATTTTAAATCTTGGTTTAAATGATAAGAGTGTTGAAGGACTTGCTAAAAAGACCTCCAATCCTCGCTTTGCTTATGATAGTTACAGACGTTTAATTCAGATGTTTGGTAATGTTGTACTGGGAATACCTGGTTATGAATTTGATAATTATCTAGAAAGAAAAAAAGAGAAAAAAGGCTATGACAATGATACTGATTTAACTGTTGATGATTTGAAAGATATAATAAAAGATTTTAAAGCTTTAATAAAAAATAGAAAAGACATAGAATTCCCACAAAAACCAGAAGAACAACTATTAATGGCTGTTAAAGCTGTGTTTAGTTCCTGGAATAATAACCGTGCTATTTCTTACAGAAATCATAATGATATACCTCATGATTTAGGTACTGCAGTAAATGTGCAAACTATGGTTTTTGGTAACATAGGTGAAAATTCTGGTACAGGTGTTGCTTTTACTAGAAACCCTGCAACTGGAGAAAACAAAGTGTTTGGCGAATTTCTGCTTAATGCACAGGGGGAAGATGTTGTTGCAGGTATCAGAACTCCAAAAGATATCAGTGAACTTAATAATTTAATGCCTGATGTTTATGACGAATTTATTGAGGTAACTGAGACTTTAGAGCAGCACTATAAAGATATGCAGGATATTGAATTTACAATTCAGGAAGGAGATTTATTCCTGCTTCAAACCAGAACCGGTAAAAGAACTGCAGATGCAGCAGTCAATATTGCAGTTGACATGGAAGAAGAAGATTTAATTGATAAAGAAACTGCTGTAATGCGAATCGATCCCGAGGATATAAGCCAGTTATTACATCCAAACTTTAAAGAAGAAGAGCTGGAAAAAGCAGATCTGTTGGCAAAAGGATTGGCAGCATCTCCTGGTGCAGCAACAGGTAAAGTTTACTTTAACTCAGAAGATGCAGCAGAAGCAGCAGCAGATGGAGAGGATGTAATTCTAGTTCGTAAAGAAACTTCACCAGAAGATATTGAAGGAATGGTTAAGTCCAATGGTATTTTAACATCACGTGGTGGTATGACATCTCATGCGGCAGTTGTTGCACGTGGAATGGGAAAATGCTGTGTTGCTGGTGCTGGAGATATTCAAGTTGATGAAAGCTCCAGACAGTTTTTTGTTGATGATCGTGTGTTTAATGAAGGAGATTATATATCATTAAATGGTAGTACTGGGGAAGTTTATGCAGGAATTGTTGAAACTACAGATGCTAATTTAACAGATAATTTTAGAATGCTGATGGAATGGTCTGATGAATATCGCGAGATGGGAGTTTATACTAATGCTGATACTCCTCATGATGCAGAAGTAGCTGTTGATTTTGGGGCAGAAGGTATTGGACTCTGTCGTACAGAGCACATGTTCTTTGATAGTGAAAGGATCATTTCTGTTCGAGAAATGATAGTTGCTGACAGTAAAAAGAAACGTAAAAAAGCTCTGGATAAGCTGTTCCCCTATCAAAAAGATGATTTTAAAGGAATCTTTAAAGTTATGCAGGATAAGACTGTAACAGTAAGGCTTTTAGATCCCCCATTACATGAATTCCTGCCTCAGAATGATAGAGATATTAAAAATCTTGCTGAACAACTTAGTATACCTGTTGATGAGTTAAAACGAATCATTGGTGAATTAGAAGAGATGAACCCAATGCTCGGTCACCGCGGCTGTCGTCTTGGTATTACCTATCCTGAAATTTATAAAATGCAGGTTAAAGCAATAATGTCTGCCGCTCTGGAAGTTAAAGAAGAGGAAGGTTATGATGTTAAAGCAGATATTATGATTCCTCTTGTTGGTACAGCCAAAGAATTAGAAATATTAAGAGAAGATGCTGTTGAAGTTGCAGAAGAACTTCTGGAAAATTCAAGTGTCAAAGTCAATTACAGTGTAGGTACTATGATTGAAATTCCAAGAGCAGCTTTAACTGCAGATAAAGTTGCAGAACATGCTGATTTCTTCTCCTTTGGTACTAATGACCTAACTCAGATGACTTATGGTTTCTCTCGTGATGATGCTGGTAAGTTTATTAGTAAATATCTAGATCAAGAGATATTTGCCAAGGATCCTTTCCAGGTCTTAGATCAGGAAGGTGTAGGTCAACTTGTCGAAAAAGCTTCCGAGCTGGGACGTAAAACAAAACCAGAACTGAAACTTGGAATCTGTGGTGAACATGGTGGAGAACCTTCTTCAATTGAGTTCTGCCATAAAACCGGCTTAAACTATGTATCCTGTTCACCTTATCGGGTTCCAATAGCTCGATTGGCTGCGGCCCAGGCTGCATTAAAAAATGATTAATTAATATCACAGACTCTAATTTTAAGGTTAGATATTAGATAAAAGAAAACTCCTTCCTGTTCAATTCCTTTTAACAGGAGGGAGTTTTAATATTTGAATTTAATAAATATTTTTCTCAGCGACTTATTCCTTGACAAAAGGCTTAATTCCACTGTATACTTTAGTAAATAAAAGCGGAAGGGGAATTAGATGGATTACGATAAGATATTGATTCTTGATTTTGGCGGCCAGTACAGTCAGCTGATTGCAAGAAGAGTAAGAGAATTTAATGTTTATTCTGTAATTAGAGGGCATGATATTGAGCTGGAAGAAATCAAACAAATTGATCCAGCAGCTATAATTTTTTCTGGGGGTCCTGATAGTGTTACAGCTCCTGGAGCACCCGGGGTTGATCAGGGTGTATTTGAACTTGGGATTCCAATCTTAGGTATTTGTTATGGAATGCAGTTGATGGCCCAGCTTTTAGATGGTGGTCATGTAGAAAAATCAGAGCATGGTGAATATGGTAAGGCTGATTTAGAAATTTATACCGAAAAAAAATTATTTAAAGAACTCGAAAACCACTCTCAAGTCTGGATGAGCCATGGAGATCATGTCAAGGAAGTACCAGCAGGATTTGAAGTTATTGCTAAAACTGATTTAACAGCTACAGCAGCTATGGCTGATTTTGAAAGAAATTTTTATGGAGTCCAGTTTCACCCAGAAGTTAATCATACAATTCAGGGGAAAACTATTCTTCATAATTTTTTATTTAGGATTGTAGATGCCAGAGCGAACTGGAATATGGCAGATTATATTAATGAAGAGGTTGAAAGAATAAGAAATCAGGTTGGTAAAGGCAAAGTTATCTGTGGCCTTTCAGGAGGCGTAGATTCTGCAGTTGCTTCGGCTATTGTTCATAAAGCAATAGGAGATCAGCTGACCTGTATTTTTGTTGATCATGGTTTACTTCGCAAAGGTGAGGCAGAACAGGTCAAGAGAACTTTTGGGGAAGAGTTTAATATTCCTTTAATTTATGTAGATGCCAAAGATCGTTTTCTGAGCCGATTAGAAGGGATAACTGATCCGGAAGAAAAAAGAAAAATTATTGGTGATGAGTTTATCCAGGTTTTCGACGAAGAAGCTGAAAAATTATCAGATGTTCGTTATCTAGTTCAGGGTACAATTTATTCAGATGTCATAGAAAGTGGAGGCACAGATAAGGCAGCGACAATTAAGAGTCACCATAATGTTGGAGGCTTACCAGAAGAAATGAATCTTGAACTGGTTGAGCCGCTGCATTTTCTTTTTAAAGATGAGGTAAGAAAAATAGGTGAGGTACTTGGTTTGCCAGAAGAAATTGTCTGGCGCCAGCCATTTCCGGGTCCTGGACTTGCAATCAGAATAATCGGTGATGTTGACTGGGATAAGTTAGAAGTTTTAAGAGATGCTGATGCAATAGTGCAGGAGGAAATAAAAGAAGCGGGTCTTTACCGTGACATCTGGCAGTCATTTGCCGTTTTACCGGATCTGAGAAGTGTTGGAGTTATGGGAGATGAAAGGACTTATGGCTATCCGATTATTTTGAGAGCTGTAAATAGTGATGATGCTATGACAGCAGATTGGGCTCGCCTGCCCTATGAAGTGCTGCAGTCAATTTCTAATCGAATAGTTAATCAGGTGGAAGACGTTAATCGAGTTGTTTTTGACATTACTTCAAAACCACCTGGAACAATAGAATGGGAATAATGTCCAGAAGAGAGGTGTAAACTTTGTCCAGAAATATAAAGGATAAATTTACTGAGCAGCTGTTTGAAGCCATTTTAAAGCTTGAAAGCAAAGAAGAATGCTATAATTTCTTTCAGGATATAGCAACAATTGGTGAGATAAAAGCTCTGGGTCAGAGGCTGGAAGTGGCTAGAATGCTTAAAGAAGGTTATACATATGATCATATAGTTGCAGAAACAGGTGTGAGTACAGCAACTATTAGCCGTGTTAAACGCTCCTTAGAATATGGTGAAGATGGTTATAATTTGATTTTGAGTCGCCTGGAAGAAAACAATTAAACAAATAATTAACGATTATTAAGAAAAAAGCTCATTTTGAGCTTTTTTCTTTGATAATATAAAAAATTCAAGGAGGAAGAAAATGAAAAAAACACTATTATTTCTATTAACAATTACAATTATTTTTTCGACAGCATTAACTGCCTCTGCCGCACTTGATGCGGAAGCAATTGGGATGGGGGATAACTTTTCTACTATGACAGGTGAGGCAGCCTATTATTCTAATCCGGCTGGACTGGCTTTAAGAGATAATAATTTTGCCTTAAAAGCAAATCTAGGTTTTTCTATCTGGAATAATGTTTTTGAGAACAGTGAATTTTCTAAAGATGAGATTGAGAGCAAGTTAACTGGTGAAGATTTAATTTTGGCCGGTAGAAGTGCTTTTGGAACTCAGTTTTATTATAAGAATTTTGCTCTGGCAGTCAATGGAAGAGCAGAAGGAATGCTGAAAACAGATAGTGATGCAGCTGAGATTCTGACAGGTGATACACCTGAGATTAGTCTTGAGTCACTACAAGATAAAGGTTCAGTTACTGTTGAATTTGGTGACAGTGCTGGTGGAGCAGCTGCTACAGCAGATGTTTCTTTAAGCTATGCTCGTCAGATTTTTAGAAACTGGTCAAATAATTCTCATAATATTGAGTCTGTATATTTTGGAGCTACATATCACTATCTAGAAGGAGAAATCTATAAATTTTCTGGTGGTGGAACAATTAAGGCGACTGTAAATGAAAATTCTGGTGACCCATATGTAGAGTATAGTACTTCAGATGCTGAATTTTATGAAAACCATTCTAAAGATGGAGAGGCGACAGGTGATGCCTTTGATTTTGGTTTAGCTATTAAAACAAGCAATGATTATACTTTTGCCTTCAGTGCAATGAATATTGGTGAATTATCTGCGGATAGTTCTGTTATTGATGGTACGGGATATGGAGTTACAACAGAAAATAATCCAAATGATACTTTAACAGAAAATAATTTAAGTGGTGAAGAAGGTAAAATCACTTATCAACTTCCAAGAGTATATAGATTAGGAATGAAAAAAGAATTCAGTCAAAACACTGTTTTATATGCTGATTATTCAAGAGTAAGCTATGATGGTGGACAGAATGATAATATTTATGCCTTTGGTAGTGAATTTAGAAAGAATAAATTTATTCCCCTGCGTCTGGGAGTTAATTATTCTTCTTTAAGAGAGGATATTGAAGTTGCTGCTGGAATGGGAATTAATATCAGCAACAATGTTAAGGTTAATTTAGGTATTGCTGATTTATTAGCACTTAGTGACAGTGCCAAAGGTGTTAAGTTTGGTATTTCAACTTTGATTGGATTTTAATTTAAAATCTTGCAGAGTTAATTTAAAAATAAAAAGAGAAATTAAACTACCGACCTTAACTATTTCTTTAGGGTCGGTTTTTATTTTGAAAAAAATAAAATTAAAAGCAGGAATTTAACTTCTGGTCTAGAAACTATAATATTGGTTTGTCTAAAAAATAATATTTAGACTTTATTAAAAAACCTGGAGGTTTAAAAATTAATGAGCAAAAAAGATTATGATGTGATTATCATTGGAGCTGGACCAACTGGAATATTTACTGCGATGGAATTTGTGAAAAAAGAAGCAGATTTAGATATTCTGATTTTAGAAAAGGGTACTGATCTGGAAAGAAGAGTCTGTCCAATGAAAGAAAATCCTGGGATGGGCTGTGTTAACTGTCCAAGCTGTGCAATAGTATCGGGCTGGGGTGGAGCAGGAGCTTATAGTGATGGTAAACTTTCTCTTTCTCCTGATATTGGTGGAAATTTAGAAAATTACATAGGAAGACAGCGATTAATAGATAATATTTCCTATGCAGATGATATTTATATGGAATTTGGTGCGCCTGATCGTATTTTTGGAGTAGCAGATGATAAACAAGATGAGATTAGGAAAAAGGCTGTCAGAGCAGAACTTAAGTTTATACCTGCCAGTTTACGGCATCTGGGAACAGGATACAGTCAGGTTGTTTTACAGAATATGCAGGATTATTTAGAAGAACAGGGTGTAGAAATAAGGTTTGGAGTTAATGTAAAGCGTTTTATAGTAAAAAACAATAAAATTGAGGCTGTTAAAACAGCTGAAGGCGAAAAAATAACTGCTGACTTTGTGATGGCAGCAGCGGGTAGGGAAAACGCTGAATGGTTAACTAATGAGGCTAAAAAACTTGACATTGAGACGGCAATTAACCCTGTTGATATTGGAGTTCGAGTAGAATGCCCAGCAGCAGTAACAGAATATATGACTGATAATTTATATGAATCTAAATTGATATATCATACTCCTACCTTTGAAGATAAGGTGAGAACTTTCTGTATGTCTCCTTATGGTGAGGTAGTTAGTGAAAATAATCAGGGTTTAATTACAGTTAATGGCCACAGCCATTCTGATCTTAAAACTCATAATACTAATTTTGCTCTACTGGTAAGCAAAACTTTTACAGAACCTTTCCATGAGCCAATTACTTATGGTAAAGACATTGCCAAACTGGCTAATATGCTTGCAGGAGGAGTTCTGGTTCAGAGGCTGGGTGATCTGCTGGAAGGTAGAAGAACTACTGAAGAAAGATTGAAACGATCTGTAACTGAACCGACTTTAAAAGATGCAACTCCTGGAGATTTATCTCTGGTACTTCCTCACAGACACCTGACAGGAATTATTGAAATGTTAAAGGCGCTTGATGAAATTACACCAGGAATTTATGGACGTGATACCCTGCTTTATGGAGTAGAGGTTAAGTTTTATTCTTCCAGATTAGATGTTAAAGATAATCTGGAAAGTAAGGTTGAAAATCTATTCTTTGGTGGGGATGGTGCCGGTATAACCCGAGGGCTGATGCAGGCTTCTGTTTCGGGACTTGTAATTGCTCGTTCAATTATGAAGAAGTTGGAAAAGAATAGCTAAAAAGTTTGTATTAATTAAATAATAATAATAAAGGCAGTAAGCTCAATCTCCTGGATGAGCTTTACTGCCTTTTAGTTTATAAATAAATGGTCTGGCTGCGGGGATTTGAACCCCGGACCTCTTCGTCCCGAACGAAGCGCGCTACCAAGCTGCGCCACAGCCAGTTAATATCATAAAACATTATATCACAATTTTTGTAAATACAAAAGCAAATAATTATGGAAATTGTTAAATTTTCACTTGATATTAAATCTTAAGAGAGTTACAATTAACACAAGTTAATAACTCAGGTTTAAATATATTTAACAGGAGGTATTTCAAATGAAATTAACAAAAGGTGAAAAAATTCCAGAATTTAAGTTAAGTGATCATCAGGAAGAAGAAATTACTTTAGAAAAATTCAAGGGTAAAAATGTATTGCTTTCTTTCCATCCACTTGCCTGGACAAGTGTCTGCCGTAATCAAATGCAGGCTCTAGAAGAGAATTATGATCAATTTGAAAAAAATAATACAGTTCCGTTAGGAATTAGTGTTGACCCTGTTCCTTCCAAACGTGCCTGGGCAGAGGATATTGGACTTGAAAATTTAAGACTTTTATCTGACTTCTGGCCTCATGGTGAATTTGCTTCTAAACTGGGAATTTTCATCAGAGAAAAAGGAATTTCAGGTAGAGTTAATATTTTAGTTAATGATCAGGGAGAAATTCTCTGGGTAAAAGAATATGATATACCGGAACTTCCTGATATTGATGAAGTATTGAAAGTGGTTTCTGACAACGCATAATTTATTGATATTGCTAATTTAATAAAATTTTTAAAAGCAACTGTTATTTAGCGGAATAAAGTAAAAAGTTCACAGTTTATTTATTCAAAAAAAATATTTAAGAGCTAGTAAACCCTGTTTAGATGACAGGGTTTTTTGCTTGCTCTTTGTTTTTTGTGTTATAATAAAATTTAGCTTAGACTTTAGAAGTAGATTAAATGATTTATTATTTTTTTAAAAATTTGAGCAATTCGTTGCCTGGGAGTGATCGGGTTGGAAATTTTTTTATTACTTATGATTTTAATATTATTTACCCTGGAAATTGCGGCAATTTTTTTGCCGGTACTGCCTGATTCTGTTTTTTTCTGGGCTGCAGTTATCTTATACAGAATAATTAAAACTGATATCAGCTACTCACCCTATTTTTGGACCGGTGCAGTGTTGATTACAGTCATTATTTTTCTGGCAGATTATCTGGCTAATGCTTATTTTATTAAACGCCAGGGTGGTACCAACAGGACAATTATAGCTGCTGTTTTAGGAATGATATTAGGGACCTTATTTTTAGGACCGCTGGGTTTTATAATTGGTCCATTTCTTTTAATATTTATCGCAGAATACTGGCAGAGCAGAAATAAAAGGAATTCCTTTAAACTTGCCTTAAGCAGCATCTTTGCTTTTGTTGCCAGTACAGCTTCTCGACTGGGGATGCAGATTTTTTTAATGATCTGGTTTTTTATCGAGATTTATTAATAACTAATTTGTTGTTCTTTTTTGAATTATATTTTAAAATTTTTTCATAATTTTAACTAAAGGAGACTGGCTGATGTACAGTATTTACAGTGGCAATACGGGTAGTGGTAAAACTTCAAAACTGAAAACTGACTACCAAAGGCTGGCAGCTGAACAGGGTAGTGAAAAGATACTCTTGTTTTTAAATTCTGCCCGTTCCGTCAGTCAGTTTAGAGAAGAATTAGATATAGAAATGATGGGAAATTTAAATATCTATACTTATTTTGGCTTTGTCAATCAGCAGTTAAATAAGAACTGGCCTGCTGTAGAGCGAAAATACAGTGGCTCCAATCAACTGATAGAGCCAACATTTATGAATATTGAAACATCTCATTTTTTAATGAGTAATTATGTGGCAAAATATAGAAAAGATAGATCATATTTTCGGAGTATTAAGGCCAGACCTGTCCAGATTGCAGTTCAGTTAATTGATAATTTGAATTTGGCTGCTTTCAACATGCTTGGTTTTAAGGAGCTTAAGCAGAGAATGCTAGGTTGGACTCAGAATGATGAAGAACGTAGAAAATATGCAGAACAGTCTTTAGAGATTATGAAGACTTTTAGAAATTTTTCGCTTACTTATCGGCTCTTTGATTATTCCGCAGCTGTAAGTTTGTTTAACAAATATCTGCTGGCTGATCCTGATTATCTCAGTAATTTAAAAAAACAATATAATTATTTATTGGTAGATGATTTAGAAAAAATGATTCCAGCCGGGCAAGAATTGATAAAGTCATTGATTGAATCTCAGATTAAAGGTATCTTTACTTTTAATGAGAGTGGGGGTTTTAATCGTTTTTTTGGGGGTAATCCTGCTGCGGCCAAAAAGCGTTTTTTTAAAGCGGAAGCAGAAATAATTGAAATTAATAAAAACTACACTGCCTCAGAAGCGAGCAGTGATTTAGCTGCAGAAATAAAAAAAGTAATTAAAGAAAGAAAGTCCAATTTAGTACAGTCTTCACTCCTCTTGGAAGAAATTGATAGTGAGTTAAGAGGTGAAATGCTGATTAAAGTTGGGAAAAAGATTATTTCACTTCTAAAAAAAGGAGTCAAAGCTGATCAAATAGCGGTTATTTCTCCTAAAATTGACAAAGTACTGAGCTTTAGTTTGCAGCAGATTTTAGAAAAAAATGGTTATCGATTGAGTAATTTTAACCGTTCTAAACGACTAATTGATATTCCTTTTGCACGAGCTCTATTAATTTTATATTTATTTCACTGTGAGAGAACTAATATAGTTGGCGTTTCTTCGCTGCAGCAGGCACTGTCGCTGCTTTTAGAATTGGATCCCCTGCGTTCATATATTCTGGCTGAGGAAATTGCTGCTTCCGGTATGAAATTGATAGACCTTGACCAGAGTGGGTTGAGAGAAAAGATAAACTTCCAATCTGCTGAAAAGTATGATTATCTAAAAGACTGGCTGCAGGATAAAAAAGAGGAAGAGCTGGAAATTGAAGATTTTTTTCAGCTGGTTTTTAGTGAAGTTCTGGCCCCTTTAGATCCTTCCCAGGAAGATATTTTTGCCTGCAGACAGATGATCGAATCAGTTGCCCGTTTCCATCAGGCAGTAGAAAATTTTCATCAGCATAAAAATGATCTAAGTGAACGTTATATTAAGATGATTTATGAGGGAACTCTGGCCGCAGAGACTCTATTTAAAGGTCAGGAAAAAGAAGCCGGAGTTATTTTGGCTTCACCCTATAAATTTTTATTTTCACCTGAACTGGCTGGAGTTGACTATCTATTTTTACTTGATATTTCCAGTAGTGACTGGCTGCAGAGTATTGCTAAAGAACTTGTTAATCCCTATATTTATACTGAACAGTGGCAGCAGATTGATAATTGGAATGACAGTCTAGATCAAAAGATAAGGTTAAATCAGCTCAGTGATTTTTTAATCAGTTTAATTTATAAAGTTAAAAAAGGAATTTATATAGCAGATAGTTTTCTAAACAGCAGTGGTAAAGAACAGGAAGGACCACTTTATCGCTGGCTTGATGTGAGAGGAGAGTAAGAATGGAGTTTAAACCCAGACCAGGACAGAAAGAAGTACTAGAATATCGAGGTGGAGAGCTTGCTGTACCTGCAGTTCCAGGAGCAGGGAAGACAACAGTTCTTGCTCATCTGGCAGCAGAATTGATTGCCTCTGAGTTAAATAATAATCAAAAAATATTAATTGTAACTTATATGAATTCAGCAGTGGCAAATTTTCGCAGAAGAATTGGAGATTTTTTAGCCAGCAAAGGACTTCCCCGCAGCCGGGGTTACAGTGTTAAAACCCTTCATTCTCTGGCGCTGGGGATTATTAAAGAAAAACCAGAAGCCCGGCTGATCAATCAAGAATTTGAATTAATTGAAGCCGGAAGGCGCTACCGCTGGATAAAAGATTTATGCCGTAAATGGGCCGGAGAAAACGGAGAGCTGCTGCAGCAATTTTTTAATTTAGAAAAAAACAGCTATCAATTTGATAAATATTTAAAAAAATGGAAAGAAGATGATTTTCCAGCCTATGTTGCTTCCATGATTTCCTATTTCAAATTGAAGCTGCTTGAGGGTGAGGAACTTAAAAATATGGTTAAATATTCAAATTTGAAATCAGCCAATATTTTATATCCTGCCGCAGAAATATTTGCTGAATATGAATTCCGGATGGCTCAGGCTGGTTTGCTAGACTTTGATGATTTAGTTCAGCAGAGTTTAAAATTACTAAAAGAAGACCCAGAATTTACAGAACGTATTGCTGCTCAGTATGCTTTTGTTTTTGAAGATGAAGCTCAGGATTCCAATCAGGCCCAGGAAGAAATGCTTTATCTTCTGGCTGGCGAAAACAATAATTTAGTTCGAGTGGGGGACAGTAATCAGGCAATTACCGGTACTTTTACTCTTTCAGATCCTGAAATTTTTCGTAGCTACTGTAAAAGAGAAGATGTTGAAGTAGAAACCATGGCTGTTTCCAGCCGCAGCAGCCTGGATATTATTGAGCTGGCGAACTATCTGGTTGACTGGAGTCAAAAGGAATTTGCGGAAAGAGAAATTGATCCTCTAGAAAAAAAATATATTCAGCCTACAGCTAAAGGGGATCCGGCTCCCAATCCCGCCCCAGAAGGGTATAGAATTGGAAGCAGATCTTTTAAAAATTGGAAGACTGAAAAGAAATTTATTGCCAGACAAGCTTTGCGTAAGGCAGTTGAAAATAATAGTGAAACCACGGCTGTATTGATGCCTACCGGCTGGCAGCTGGAAGAAATAGCAGTAGAGATTAATAGGCTGGGTGGAGAGTTTCAGCTTGCAGGGAGTAGTTCCAGTGATGCTTTTTTAACAGAGTTGGAAGTTATTTTAAAATTTTTGACTTCACCTGCTTCAGCAGATAATTTAAAGCTTATTTTTGCTGAGATTTTTACTAAAGATAATTCAGAATTGAGTCAGCTTCTGGAAGCTGCTCTGAGAGAAAAAGAAAATCAGGAGTTGATTTTTCCTCTCTCAGGTTTAAATCGTGATAATTTTGAACCTGAATTTAGAAAAAAAGATTATTTTAATGATTTTTTTAAAGCTCTAACCAGAATTCAGGGCTGGCTCGAAGCCTCAATGGAGCTGCCACCTGATGAACTAGTTTTATTCCTGGCGGAAAGAATTGAACTGACTGGGAAAAAACTGGCGTTGGCTCAAAATCTTGCCCTAGAATTTGGTAGACTTTTAAATGACAATCCAGCCTGGAGGCTGGATCAATTAACAGCTGAGCTTCCTGAAATTAGAGATCGTCTGCGGCAGTTTGCTGAAACTTTAACTGAAATGGAAGGCTTTGAAGCCAAACCTGATCAGGTAACACTTTCTACCCTGCATAAAGCTAAGGGGATGGAGTGGGATACTGTTTTTATCGGCAGTCTTACTTCAAGCCACTTTCAGCATGATAATGATGACTATTTTATGGGAGAAAAGTTTTATCTAAATGAGGAAATTAAAAATCCTAAGGCTTCTGCTAGAGCAGAACTAGAATATATCTTAAATGAAAAAAAGGAGAGAAATGCTGATTATAAGGCCCGACAGGAGCTAATTGCCGAAAGAGTGCGCTTGCTTTATGTAGGGATAACCCGGGCCCGTCAAAACTTATTTTTGAGCACCCATCAAAAAAGGGGTAAATGGGATAAAGATCCTGCTTTTGTTTTTAGTTCTTTAGATAATTTTATTAAAGAAAAGAAAAATAAATATCAGACAGAGGAGGCAGAATAGATGGCAGTAAATAATTTAAGAGATTTATATTTTTCTCAGTCTGCCCTGTCTATTTTTGATAACTGTCGCCGGCGGTTTCGTTATCGTTATCTGGATGGTCTTTACTGGCCGGCTGAATGGGGAATGAAAGAAGAGGTAAAAAATGATTTAAAACAGGGAAGACAGTTTCACCTGCTGGCAGAAAGATATTACAGTCAGAGCCTGGGGGAAACCGTACTTGATTCAGCTGATTTGCTGGCCGCCTGGTTCAATAGGTTAAAATCATTTTCGCCAGCAGAGAATGTTGTAGCTGCAGAGCAGGAACTTCGCTACAGGCAGGATAATTTAAAACTTCTGGCTAAATATGATCTATTAAAATATAATTCAGAAGCGAAAAAATTTATAATCTATGATTGGAAAACAGATAAAAAAAGCCTTTATCAAAAAGATGTTGAAAGCTCAATGCAGAGCCGTTTTTATTTATATCTTTTATATGAAGCTGGTTATGATTATTTTGCTGACGATTATAATCTCAAAGAAATGCCGGAACTTATTTACTGGAACCCCCGTTATCCAGATCAGCGGGTGAGAATCAATTATACTTCAGCGGATTTTGAGCAGGATAGAGAATATTTTAAGCAGCTGATCACTGAAATTTTAAATGAAAAAGATTTTCCCCTTACAGATGATTTAAATAAATGCAGATTTTGTGAGTACAGGCCAATCTGCAGAGATAAAAAAACGGAAGCCAGAGAAGTTATAGAAGATGATTTAGATTTGAATCTTGACTGGGAAGCGGTTGAAGAAATAGAATTTTAAGCGAAATTAGATTTAATTAGATTCCTGCATTAGATTTTAATAAATAAAACGAGGTGAGTTTCTGGAGAATAAATTAAAAATTTATTCTTAAATTATGTTTGAATACGAAGATGAGTATCAGCTCCGCTACATTTATCACACCAATCAACACAACAATGCATATCTGGTTGAACTTAATTTAGATAATTATGATGATCTGTTTAACAGCTGGGATGGCTCAGCTCTTGATCGAAAAGAGCTTGATCCAGAATTGAGTCATTTTTTAGAAAGAGCAAGCTATGAGCTGCCCTTAAAGGAAAAAGTGGAGCTCTGCTTTTATCTGCCAGAAGACAAACAGGACGAGGGAGTAGAGGCAGACTCCAGAGCGACAATAAAAAATAATTTTAGAATGAATTTATTTTTTATTGATCAGGATTTAAAAAATAATAACAAAAAAATTATGACCTATATTGTAATGGGCCTTTTATTTTTAATTACAGCCTATTTAATTCCAGAAAATAAAGACCTGTCACTTCTGATTTCCCTGCTGATGGAAGGACTATTTGTTGGAGGCTGGGTTTTTCTCTGGGAAGCCTTTTCAATATTCTTTTTCGGCAGCCGTGAATTAAAAGAAAAGAAAAAAAGATATTTGCGCTATCTAAATTCAGATATAGTATTTAAATATAGAGAGTGAGTGGATTTGAGCTATGCAGATTAAAAAAGCAGAAGTATTTGAACCAGCTGAGGAATTAGTTGAATATCTTGAAAATAAACAGCTTGCCCGACTGGCTCAGAAGCGGGGGCTGAATTCAAAGGCTGAGTTAATAGAATTTATAGAACCAGCTGCTTATTCCCAGCTTGAATTAAGAGACTTTCCTCAGATTATGGAAATTGCAGATTTTATTATAGAACATATTAAAGCAAATAATAAAATTTTAATTTATGGGGACTATGATGTTGATGGAATAACTTCTACTTCAATTCTAGTTGGAGCGCTAAGCCGCCTTTCTGATCAGATAAGCTATCACATCCCTGATCGTTTTAAAGAGGGTTATGGTCTCAATAAAGAAGTACTGGCTTCATACCAGGATCAAATTGATCTAGTCATCAGCTGTGATTGTGGTATCAGTAATTATGAGGAAGTTAAATTTGCTAGAGAACTTGGAATGGATTTTGTTGTCACTGATCACCATGAATTACCGGATGAATTACCTCCTGCAGACTATGTAATTTCCCCCCGGCTGCTGCCTGAAGATCATCAGGGATACTGGCTGCCAGGAGCGGGGATGGCCTATTTTTTAATAAAAGCAATTTATGAGCGGCTTGAGATGAATGGAGCTGAGAAAGATTATTTGGATTTATTATTACTTGCCATTATAGCTGATGTAGTTCCCCTAAAAGGAGAAAATCGCTATTTATTTAAAACCGGTCTAAAAAGATTGAAAAATACAGATAGAATTGGGCTTAAGGCTCTTTACAATGAACTTGATATAAATCCTCTAACGATAAATGAAAAGACTCTGGGATTTCAGATTGGACCCTTGTTAAATTCAGCTGGTAGAATTGACAGTGCTGAAAAGGGATTAAAATTACTTCTGGCAGATGATAAAAAGCAGGCAGCCGGACTGGCCGCGGAATTATATCAAATTAACCAGCATCGAAAAGAAATAAGCCAGAAAATTTATCTGGAAGCAGAGAAGAAAATCGAAAGCGGTCAGCGGCAGGGAATTGTTGCTTATGATTCCAGCTGGCATCAGGGAGTTATTGGGATAGCAGCAGGAAGAATTACTGAGAACTATCAGGTACCGGCAGTTTTAATGACTTCAAATCAGCAGAGTGAATTGATAACCGGCTCTGCCCGCTCGATTGAAGGCGTAAATATTAATAATTTGATCGGGAAGTGTTCTGATCTTTTAGAAAAACACGGGGGTCATGCAGCAGCAGCGGGTTTCTCATTAAAGAAAGACAGATTGGAAAAATTCCGTTTAAGACTGCAGCGTCTGATTGATCAAAAATTAACAGAGATTGATTCTGAGCTAAAAATTGAGACAGATTTGAATCTGAAGCTGGAAGAAATAAATGATGATTTTTATCAGGGACTGCGACTTTTTGCTCCCTTTGGCGAAGCCAATCCAGAGCCTCTTTTTTATCTGGAAAGCAAAGTCTTAAGCAGTCGTGAAATATCGGCTGGTAAACATAAAAAACTTATTTTCGGTGATCAGGATAAAAAAATCACAGCACTCTGGTGGTGGGCGGGAGAACTGGAAAGCAACTTTTTGCAGCAGACTGCCTGCAGATTAACTGAGAATATTTATCAGGGTAATAAAAGCCTGCAGCTTGAAATAAAAGCACTTGCACCACTAAAAGATGTCGCTAAAAAAGTTAAAAAAGGAAAAAATGAAAAAAGACTGCTTAAAGTAATTGACTGGCGCCAGAAAAAAATTTCAGAACTTGAAGCTGGTGCAGAAAACACGGTTTACTTTGCTGAGGGTCTGCAGGAATATCAACTTTATCCCTTAATAAATCGAAATTATTTTAAAAAGGCTGATAAATTAGTTTTGCTCACCATTCCTCCTTCACTACCTGTCTTAAAAGAAATTATACTTTTAAGTAACTGTCAAAAATTAATTTTAGTTAAGAGCAGAGAAGAGAGTTTAGTTTTTAATAAATTCATCCAAAAATTACTTTCGCTGCTTAAATTCAGCCTGAAGCAGGAGAACGGAATTTTTAATCTGGAGCGGGCTGCACTGGCCCTTTCAGCAGAGGAGATAGCTGTTAAGAGAGCTTTAGAGTTTATTCGGGCTAAGGGAATAATTAGCTTTGAATATATCAGTTATCAGGAACTTTTAATTACAAAAGATGGTTCCAGAGATCAGGGAAAAGCTAATTTAAGCAGGCAAAATTTAAAGAAATTACTAAATGAAAGTTCAGCCTTTAGATCTTTTCTTAAAAATCAGGAAATAGAAAAAATTGAAGATCTTTTAAATAGGAGTCTGGCCTCAGCCAGATATTAAATTTCTCTGGTGTTTAAAAAAATATTAAGCCATAAAATTTGGAAGTTAGGGAAGTGGAAAGATGGAAATAAAAAAACTAAAATTTTTAGAGGGAGCTGCAGAAGCAGAAGGCTTAACAGTAATCATTGATGTTTTCAGAGCCTATACAACTGCCGCCTATCTTTTTGCAAATCAAGCAGAAAATATTTTTATAGTTAGTAAAATTAAGACAGCAAAACAATTAAAAAAGAAATTAAAAAATTCAGTATTGATTGGAGAGAGAAGGGGAATTAAAATTTCAGAATTTGACTTTAATAATTCTCCATACTTCATCTCCTGTCATAATTTTGCGGATAGAAATATAATTTTAAGTACCAGTGCCGGTACTAAAGGAATCATTGCAGCCCAAAATGCAGCTGAAATTATTACAGGTAGTTTTGTAAATATTACTGCGGTGGCTGATTATATTAAAAGCAAGGATCCTCAACTGGTCTCTCTGGTAGCAATGGGCAATAACGGAGTCACAGAGGCAGCTGAGGATAATCTTTATATCGATCAATTAACAAGAATTTTAGAAAACAAAAAAACTTTTTCTAAGGCTGAAATTAAAAAGAGATTAAGGAGTCCTGCCGGAGATAGATTTTTTGTAGAAGAGACTCAATCAGAAATGCCGGCTGAAGATTTTGAGTACTGTCTAAAAATAAATAAATTCAATTTTGTGATTAAAGCAGAGAAAGTAGATTCTGATATTTACCAACTAAAAAGAAAAGAGGGTGATTAAATGAAAAATTTTTTAATAAGCTTAGTAATTATTCTGGTTTTGTTAGTCGGTGCAGCGGTTACGAATCCTTCTCGGGAAGAATTTATCAACTGGGGTGTTGCAGAGATTCGTTCGCAGGCAGACAATGATATTGAAAGAATTTTTGGAGGTGCAGTTGCAGCACCAATGCTTGAGTTGCAGACCGAGGTTGATGATTATGTCTTTTTTAGTATTTTCACTCTACAGAAATCTGAGAGTGAAGTTAGGTATTTGGGGGTTTTTAATAATTTCTTTATACTTACTGAAAATTAAAATGAGAACTTTGTATAATTAAGTTAGAATAAAATAATTTGACATTAGAGCTGAATTTAATAAAATAATGTATGGATAATTAAAATTATAATTTGATTTGTAGCTAATCAATCTGGAGGAGATTATATATGGATGATTATTTAATTCGTGCAATAACAACCAATAAGGAAATAAGAGCTCTGGCAGTTAAATCTACTAATGTTGTGAGAGAAGCACAGGAGAGACACCAGACTACCCCTGTAGCAACTGCAGCTTTAGGTAGGGTTATTACTGGTGCCTTATTAACTGGCTCATTAGTTAAGTCTGGAGATGAAATTGTTCTAAAAATTGAAGGTACTGGACCTGCCGGTAAAATTGTAGCTGATGCCAATCAGGAGGGTGAAGTAAGAGGTTATATTGAAAATCCAAACTTAGATTTATATCAAACTGATACAGGTAAGCTTGATGTGGCAAAGGCTGTTGGGGCAGGAGAACTTTCTTTAACCAAAATTATGAGAATGAAAGAGCCTTATACAGGTAGTGTGCCGCTAGTTTCGGGAGAAATTGGGGAAGATTTAACTTATTATTTTACTGCCTCTGAACAGGTTCCATCAGCTGTAGGTCTGGGGGTTTTAGTAGACACAGATCTCAGTGTTAAAGCAGCTGGAGGATTTATTATCCAATTACTTCCTGATGCTTCTGAAGAGACTATTCAGATGCTGGAAGATAATCTGGCAAAGGTAAGTTCAGTCAGTAAATTAATTGAGGCTGGAATGACTCCGGAAGAATTATTAGAGGAACTGCTGGGAGATATGGATTATAGAATTATGGCCCGCAAAGATGTTAAGTTCAAATGCCGCTGCAGTAGAGAAAGAAGTTATGAATTAATAGCCGGACTTGGCAGAGAGGATATAGAAGAGACTCTGGCTGAAGAAGGAGAAATCGAAGTTCGCTGTCATTTCTGTAATAACACCTATACTTTTAATAAAGAAGAAGTGGAAGAACTGCTTGCTGAACTGGAAGCAAAAGAAAAAGGGATTCCCGAAGTTGATACTGATCAAATAGTTGTTGAAAATGATTAATCAGAATATAGAATAGAATAATTTTTAAAAAGTAAGCCGCAGAGAATTTAAGCTTCTCTGCGGTATTTTTTTAGTTTTGCAGCTGTAGTTTGAGGAAGCAGAGCTTTTAAATAAATATTATTTTTCTGGTATTTTTCTTCATATACCTTAGCTGTATTGTGAATCCTTTCTACCCAGGATGCTTCAGAATAGGGAAGATCCAGCTCTACTTCTACCATTTCTTCGCTGATAATTTTATTTAGTTTCTCAACAACAGAATTAGTATTAATTCTTTTTAAAGCTGAGATAAAAAGAGCATCTGGATAAATTATTTTTAAATCAGCAAGTCGTGATTCCTCAATTAAATCAATTTTGTTAAAGACCTTGATGATTTTACAGTCAACTTCAACCAACTCTTTGATTTCGTCATTAACCACCCTAATATTTCTTTCCAGATCAGAGTTTGAGGCATCAATTAAATGCAGAATAATATCAGCATTTTCTATTTCTTCCAGGGTAGTTCTAAAAGAAGCTACCAGCTGGTGGGGGAGCTTACTGATAAAGCCAACTGTGTCACTCAAAATAATATTCTGGCCCACAGGTAACTCCAGCTGCCTCATAGTAGAATCAAGAGTTGCAAACAATTTGTCAGCAGTATAACTGTCTGCTCCAGCAAGTCTGTTCATTAAAGTTGATTTCCCAGCATTTGTGTAGCCAACCAGTGCTGCCACTGGGTCACGCCTGCTGCTGCGCTGAACTTCTCTGCTGGCTTTAATTTCTTTCAAATTTTCTTTTAAACGGTGGATTTTCTTTTCAATTCGACGGCGGTCAACCTCGAGTTTTGTTTCACCAGGACCACGAGTTCCAATTCCACCTGCAAGTCTTGACATTTCTACTCCTCGTCCCTGCAAGCGGGGAAGACGATATTCTAGCTGTGCCAGTTCAACCTGAATTTTGCTTTCACGGCTGTGAGCATGACGGGCAAAGATATCTAAGATTACCTGAGAGCGATCAATTACTTTTATTTCAATTTTATCTTCCAGATTACGTTGCTGAACAGGTGAAAGTTCATTATCAAATACAATTAAATTGGCTGCTGCAGTTTCAGCTGCTTCTCTAATTTCTCTAACCTTACCACTTCCTATATAATAGGCGGGATCAATTTTTCGGTCATGATAGGTCATTTTTAAAATGCTTTTTGCTCCTGCTGTTTCAACAAGAAGTTCCAGTTCATTCAACTCACTTTCATTTTGACCAACCAGAACAGCTTTTTCTTCCATTTGTTCTATTTGATACATCTCATTTTTTTCATTGATTGTAAATTTATTATTAATAATATCATCTCCTATTGTGTTATTCTAAATTATAGAAACTAGTCAAACTAAATAATTTGTACTTCATTTTATTCACTTTTGCTTATTATTATTATAACATTTTTTAAAATAAACTAAAATTTTTAGCTGCTATCTAAATAAAACTGAGAATTAATAGGATTTAGCATAGTAAATGATAGCTAATCGCTTTTAAAGATTAAATATAATGTGAAATTAAACACTTTTATATTTGATATAATAATTTTTGCGTGTTATTCTATAAATATCAGATAAGTTATAAAAATAAAAGGCTGATATAACAACCATTATAATTTCATAAGATAAAGAAAATATTTTTTTATTAAAATTTGTTATAATCTTCACAATAACTTTATAAGTCCAAAAGGAGGATAACTAATGAAGATTAAAAATGTTAGTACAGTAGAAGAATTTGATGAGATGATTGCTGAAGTAGAGACAGCTCAAGAAGAATACGCCGAGTATAGCCAGCAGGAAGTTGATGCAATATTTAGAAGAGCTTCAATTGCTGCTAACGATCAGCGGATTGAGCTAGCTAAGCTGGCTGTTAAAGATACTGGAATGGGAATTGTTGAAGACAAAGTAATTAAAAATCATTTTTCATCCGAATATATTTATAATAAGTATCGTGATCAAAAAACATGTGGGATTCTGGAAGAAGATACTGCATATGGTATTAAAAAAATTGCGGAGCCGATTGGAATTATCGCCGGTATTGTTCCGGTAACCAATCCAACTTCAACAACAATTTTTAAGTCCTTAATTTCTTTAAAGACTAGAAATGCTATTATATTTTCTCCCCATCCTAGTGCTAAAGAGTGTACAATTGAAGCGGCAAAAACTATTCTAAAAGCTGCAGTGGAAGCAGGAGCTCCCGAAAATATTATTGGCTGGATAGATGAGCCTTCAATCGAGTTATCTCAGCATTTAATGCAGCATCCCAAAGTCAGTATGATCCTGGCAACTGGTGGCCCAGGAATGGTTAAGGCAGCTTATTCTTCAGGGAAACCAGCAATTGGGGTTGGTGCAGGAAATACTCCAGCAGTTATTGATGAGACAGCTCATCTAAAAATGGCTGTTAGTTCAATATTAATGAGTAAAACTTTTGACAACGGAGTTATCTGTGCTTCTGAACAGTCAGTAACTGTGGTTGATGAAGTTTATGATAAAGTAAAAAAGGAATTTGAAGATCGTGGAGCTTATATTTTAAGTGAAGCTGAAAGAGAAAAAGTATCCGAAATTCTGCTTATTGACGGCCATATTAATGCTAAAATTGTAGGGCAGAGTGCTCATAATATCGCAGCAATGGCAGGAGTTAATGTACCTCAGGATGCAAAAGTATTAATTGCAGAAGTAGAAGAGGTTGGTAAAGAAGAGCCTTTTTCTTATGAGAAATTATCACCAACTCTTGCTTTATATAAAGCAGCTGAGTTTAAAGACGCAGTGGCTAATGCAGTTGAATTAGTTAAATTTGGTGGAATTGGTCATACCTCCGTTTTATATACTGACAGTATAAATGATGAGCGTAAAGATTATTTCAGTCATCAGATGAAAACAGGTAGAATTTTAGTTAATATGCCTTCATCACAGGGAGCAATTGGTGACATTTATAACTTTAAGCTCGAGCCATCATTAACTTTAGGTTGTGGGTCATGGGGTGGAAATTCAGTCAGTGAAAATGTGGGGGTTAAACATCTAATGAATATAAAAACGACTGCAGAAAGAAAAGAAAATATGCTCTGGTTTAAAGTTCCCGAAAATATTTATTTTAAATATGGAGCGCTACCTTCTGCTCTGGCAGAATTGAAAGACAAAAAGCGAGCCTTTATTATGACAGATAAGCCGCTTGCCAAAATGGGCTATACTGATCGAGTTACAGATGAACTGGATAAGCATGGTGTTGATTATAGAGTGTTTGCCGATGTTGAGCCAGATCCAGAAATTTCTATGGTCCGGAAAGCTGTAAAACAGATGCAGAGTTTTAAACCTGATTTAATCATTGCTCTTGGTGGGGGCTCACCAATGGATGCCGCAAAAATTGCCTGGCTGTTATATGAACATCCAGAGGCAGAGTTTAAGGAACTCTCAATGACCTTTATGGATATCAGAAAGAGAATTTATAAATTTCCTGAATTAGGAAACAAAGCTGAACTGGTTGCGATTCCGACTACTTCCGGTACAGGTTCAGAAGTTACTCCTTTTGCAGTAGTAACAGATGACAGTACAGGAATAAAATATCCGATTGCTGATTATGAGTTAACACCAAATATGGCAATTGTTGATCCTGATCTGGTGCTATCAATGCCTAAAACTCTGACAGCACATTCCGGGATAGATGCTTTAGTTCATGCAATTGAAGCCTATGTATCAGTTTTATCAAGTGAATATACCAGAGGCTTATCTTTAGAAGCCATAAGATTAATCTTTAAATATTTACCCGAGTCTTATCAGGGAGGAGCAGATGCCAGAAAAGCAAAAGAAAAGATTCATTATGCAGCTACAACTGCTGGTATGGCTTTTGCCAATGCCTTTTTAGGAATCTGTCACTCAATGGCTCATAAGCTGGGATCGGCTTTTCATTTATCACATGGATTGGCAAATGCTTTACTAATTAACAATGTCATCAAATATAATTCCAGTGATAAACCAGTTAAACAGACAGCTTTTCCACAGTATAAATATCCAAGAGCTAAAATTAGATATGCAAAAATAGCAGATCACCTTGGTCTGGGAGGAAGAACTCCAGAGGAAAAGGTAGATCTTTTAATAGATGCAATTAATGAACTGAAAACAGAATTGGATATTCCTGCAACAATTCAGGAAGCAGGAGTAACAGAAGAACAGTTTAATAAAAAAGTTGATGCGATCTCCGAATTAGCTTTTGATGATCAGTGTACAGCAGCAAATCCACGCTATCCGCTGATTTCAGAAATCAAAGAGCTATATCAAAAATCATTTAAAGGAGATTTATAATAAATTTGCCCAAATGTAAAATATACTCTAGCAAAAAGATGCTCTCCCCAGAGCATCTTTTTGTGATTCAAAATATCGTATATAATAGATACTTTGTTGATTTTCGCAAAATTAAAAGTTAAAAACAGTAAGATTTAAATTACTTAAAACTTAGAGGAGGACATACAATGAACGAAATAATTATATGTGTTGGCAGCAGCTGTCATTTAAAGGGGTCAGAGAAGATAATAGAAATTTTTAAGAAAGAAATTGAAAAAAATCAGCTTCAAGAAATAAAAATTTCTGGCAGTTTCTGTCAGGGGAACTGTACGGCAGGCGTTAATATAGAAATAGATGGCCAGAAGATAGCTGCAGTCACTGAAGAAAATGCCAGAGGAATCTTCAAAAAATATTTGCTGGATGATCAAAATGAATGAGACCTTGATTGTCAGGCCGGCCAGCTGTAAGGACTGTCATAAGTGTCTCCGGGAATGTCCGGTAGCAGCAATTGGATTTAAAGATAATCAGGCTTTTATTATTGAAGAAAAATGTATTTACTGTGGCAACTGTATTAAAACCTGTCCTCAGGGAGCAAAAAGTGCGCTTTTTGAAGAAAAGAAATTAGAAGCATATTTGGAATCAGACAGCTATTTAATTGCCTCAATCGCACCATCGTTTGTGGCTGCTTTCTCTGAGCTTAAACCAGGACAGTTAGTTAAAGCACTAAAATTAATTGGTTTTGATTATATAGCTGAAACTGCAGAGGCTGCTGCCAGAGTTGTACAGCAGTTTAAAGAGGAGAGAAAAGAGATGGATAAAACTCTGATGACTTCCTGCTGCCCGGCGGTAGTAAATTTAATTGAAAAACACTATCCAGAATTACTGCCCCAACTAGCTTCCGTCCTCTCCCCAATGATGCTGCAGACAGCAGAATTAAAAAATAAATTTGAAAAGGCAAGAGTAGTTTTTATTGGTCCCTGTCTGGCCAAAATTGAAGAAAGTAAAAATGAAAAAAGAAGAAATTATAGACCTGATATTGTAATAACCTTTGAACATCTCAGGCTTTTTTTAGAGAAGAAGGGAATTAAAATTTCTGAACTTAACGAGGTAGAGGTGGATCTTCCAGCCTCTCAGTTGACTGCAGATTATGCTCTTTCTGGTGGTGCTGTTAAAGCAGCAGATTTACTTCGAGCTGATCCCGGTTGTGGAAATAAAGCACTGCATTTAAGTGGTCTTGATAATATAATAAATTTTCTGGAAGATTTAAAAAGAGATAAGGCTAAGATTAAGGTAGAGCTGGTCGAACTGCTTGCCTGCTCAGGGGGGTGTATTAATGGTCCAGCAATCAATAATGATTTAAGTATTCCTTTAAAAGAGTTAGAAGTTCATAATTATTTAACAGCTAATAAAAAAAATAAAATTAAAAGCTATCTTCCTATAAATAAAGAGGTATCAATTAAAAGAGAACATCAGAATAAAAAAATGCAGCTGCCTGAAGTACCGGAGTCAGCAATTAGAAAAATATTGGCTTCGATTGCTAAAGAAAAGAAAGAGGACGAAAAAGACTGTGGTGGCTGTGGTTATTCGAGTTGTCGCGAAAAAGCAGCTGCAGTATATCATGGATTTGCGGAAAAGAAAATGTGTATTCCCTACATGAAATCAAGAGCTGAGTCTCTATCTCAAATTATAGTTGAGTCATCACATAATGCGATAGTTGTAGTCAACGATCAGATGGAAATTCAGAAATTTAATCCTGTGGCCCGAGAACTATTTACTCAGACGAATAGAGATTTGAAGGGGATAAAACTGGATAAATTTATTAACAGCAGTAGTTTTCAAAAAGCCTGGAATCTTAATCAGCGGCTTATTCACCAAAAATGCTCCTATAAAAAGGGAGGTATTATCGTCGATCAGACTATTTTCGCGCTTAAAGAACATAAAGTTATAGTTGGAATTTTAACTGATATCAGCCAGCAGGAAAAACAGCGGCTTGAGCTTCAGAAAATGAAAAAAGTAGCTGTTGAAAAAACAAATGATGTTGTTAATAAACAGATGCAGACTGTGCAGGAAATAGCAGGTCTTTTAGGAGAAACAACTGTAGAAACAAAGGCTGCTTTAACAGAGCTTGCAGATCTGCTGCAGGCAGGTGATGAATAATGGGACTGGTTTTTGAAGAATTTTATAGATCGATTCCTAAAGCTGGAGAGGAAGTCTGTGGTGATAGCGTAGAGATTATTAAAAAAGGAAATAAAACTATTGTCGTTTTATCTGATGGTCTGGGAAGTGGTATTAAAGCCAATATTCTTTCCACCTTAACCGCAAAAATTGCTTCCGGGCTGCTGGAAAAAGAACTACCTTTAAAAGAAATTCTTTCGACCATTCTGGCTACACTTCCTGTTTGTGAAGTTAGAGGAATTGCTTATGCTACCCTGGTTTTTTTAATAATTGATCAAAATCAGCAGCTGCGGCTGATAGAAATTGATAGTCCTTCAGCTTTTTTATTTAGAAACAAACAGGTGCAAAAATTAGATTATAGAGAGTTTGAATTAGAAGGCAAAAAAATTAGAGAGGCCAATTTTAAATTTCAGCGTCAGGATCAGCTGTTTTTAGTTAGTGATGGAGTTACTCATGCCGGGATAGGGGGACTTCTAAATTTCGGTCTGGGCTGGGAGGGAGTCGCCTGTGAAATTGAAAGAGTAGTTAAAAGAAGTCAGACAGATTTAAAAAATAATATTAATAAACTAGTTAAAGTTTTTAATACTTTTTATGGGGATCAGGCTGGTGATGACTTTACAATTATTGGTATGAAATATCGTAGGAAAAGAAAATTAAATATCTGGAGTGGTCCTCCTTTGAAAAAAGAAAATGACAGTCTTCTGGCCAGGAAAATTTCTGAAGCCGAAGGTAAAAAGATTATTAGTGGGGGAACTACAGCTCAAATTGCAGCTCGCGAATTGAACAGAGATCTGGAGGTTGGACTTAAATATTATGATCGAGATATTCCTCCAATCAGTAAAATGGATGGAATTGAACTTTTAACTGAGGGATTATTAACTTTAAACCGGGTTCTTTCAATGCTAAAAAAATATAAACCTGGTCAGATTCCAGTTGAAGGTAAGGATGGAGCTTCTCGTTTTACCCGTCTGCTTTTGGAAAGTGATAGTGTTAAATTTCTGGTAGGCCGAGCTGTTAATGAATCTCATCAGAGTCTTAATCTGCCAATTAATCTTGGAATCAGAAGTCAGATAATTAGTCAGATTGCTGAGCAGCTGAGGCGGATAAAAAAGAAGGTCGAAATTGAATGGTTTTAAGTCAGAGGAGGTGGAATAGATGTCCAAAAACATTTTGAAAATATGTATAGGAACTCCCTGTCATTTGATGGGAGCTGCGAATTTGCTTGAATCAGTAGAAAAATTTGATTGTAAGCTGCGGCAAAAAATAGAGTTAAAAACAAGTCACTGTATTGATAACTGTTGTGATCAGGCTCCAGTTGCTGAATTTAATGGTAAAGTTTATCAGAATTTAAATCCGGAAAAACTATATAAGATTATAAGAGAGAATATAAAATAGGAGCTGTTAAAATGAGTAATAATGCAATTTCTGAGATTGTTAAGTTAAAAAGAAAACTGTATGTTGAGCTTCTCAAGCTTGTTAAATCTGGAGATCTGACAGCAGAAATTTCGAATTTATCTAAAAAAATGATAACAAAAGATACAGCTCGCTACAGATGCTGTGAATTTAAAGAAAGAGCTATTTTTGAGGAGCGAATTAAAGCAGTACTGGGTTTTAATATTGCAGAAAACAGCAAAAAAAGTTTGGAGGAACTGGCAGCTTCATTGCCACGCTGGCAGAAGAAAAAAAGGATAGTTGAAGTAATTGGTAAAGCATGTGACAGTTGTCCAATTGATAAATATCTAGTTACCGATGCCTGCAGAAATTGTGTAGCCCATAAATGTGTTAATAGCTGTCCGGTAAAGGCAATAGTAGTTATTCAGAATAAAGCTTATATTGATCAGGATAAATGTGTGGAGTGTGGCAAATGTGCTCAGGCCTGTTCTTATAATGCTATCTTAGAAAATGAACGCCCCTGCAGCAGAGCCTGTGAGCTTGATGCCATCAGTTCTGATTCCAATCGTCAAGCTAAAATTGATCAAAAAAAGTGTGTAAGCTGCGGCAGCTGTATAGCAGCCTGCCCTTTTGGAGCAATAACAGCGATTAGTGATCTGATTGAAGTTGCCCTAAATTTGTTTGCTGAAAAAAATAACTTGGCTGTGATGCTTGCGCCTTCATTTTTAGGCCAATTTGGACATCAGCAGAGTGCAGCAAAGGTAAATTATGCTCTGAAAAAAGTTGGTTTTAGGCTGGTGAGAGAAGTTGCTGCTGGAGCTGAAATAACTGCAGCAGCTGAAGCTGAAGAACTGGAAGAAAAAATTGAATTTAATAAGACATTACTTTCTTCCTGCTGTCCGGCCTTTAAAAAAATGGTAGAAAAAGAATTTGAAGAACTTTCAGCTCTAATTTCTAAGACAGACTCTCCGATGTCAGTAACCGCGGCAGAAATTAAGAGTAAAAATCCTGAACTGAAGACTGTTTTTGTGGGACCATGTACTGCCAAAAAGGCAGAGGCACTAAAGGATAAAAATGTTGATTATGTTTTGAATTTTGCAGAGATGCTCGCCTTATTTACAGCCAGCAATATTAATTTAGCTCAAATAAATGAGGAAGAAGAACTAAATGATGCCGGACAATTAGGCAGACAGTTTGCCTATGCTGGGGGTCTACAGCAATCTTTAAAGGAACTGACAGCATCTGATTTTAAATGCCGGCAGCTAGATGGATTAGGAAGACTAAAAAAAGAACTTTATTTAATCAGGGCAAATAAACATGATTATAATTTTCTGGAAGGGATGGCCTGTAGTGGTGGCTGTGTTGGGGGTCCATTTTCGATGATTAATCAAAATTTAGCTAAAAAATTAGTAAAAGAATTTGCAGAATCCTTTTAGTTCTTGATTTTTGGTTTAAATAATAATTGCTAAATTCCAGCTTAAAAATTGATAAAAACTTATAAATGTATTATAATTGAAATGCCGGGATACCGGCATTTTTTCTGTTCAATATGCAGGAAATAAGTGATTTTAACTTAAATAGAAAAGTTAGTGGAGTGATTGTAATGAGTGAATACCCTGCTGGTGGAGTATATATTTTAAAAATAAAAGTTGAATATCAAAAGAAGATTAGGATTGGTGCCCTGGGTAAGAAAGACTTTACTCCTGGTTATTATTTTTATGCGGGTACAGCTCAGCGGAACCTTGAAGCAAGAATTAAACGTCATTACAGCAGTGATAAAAAATTCCACTGGCATATAGACTACTTTTTAGCAGAAGTAAAGCTGGAAAAAGATTTTGTTTTTGAGCTCCCAGCTGAAGGAGAATGTTTTCTGGCCCAAACTTTAATCAATAATGGTGGTAGAACACCAGTAGAAGGTTTTGGGGCCAGTGACTGCAGCTGTGGCAGTCATTTAATTTATTTTTCTCTGACTGAAGGTAGAGAGATTATGGAGCAGCTAAGTTCAGAAAAGGATTTGGAAGCAGAATTTTATGCGGCTAAGGGTTAAAATAATAACATTTAAAAAAATAATAAGTTTTAAAATAAGGAAGTGATTTGGTGGAAGCAAGTGAAGTACTGAAAAATTTAAATCAGGCTCAAAAAGATGCTGTTAAACACCATAAAGGTCCAGAGCTGGTGCTGGCTGGTGCTGGTAGTGGAAAAACTAGAGTTCTGACCAGAAGAATAGGTTATTTAATCAACCATTATGGAGTTTCTCCCTATAATATTCTTGCTGTAACCTTTACCAATAAAGCAGCAAATGAAATGAAAGAAAGAGTAAAGGATATGGTGGGAGGAGTAAACAGCAGCCTCTGGGTTAGTACTTTTCACTCTTTTTGTGTTCGGATTTTACGCCGCGAGGCGGAAAAGCTTGGTTATAATAAAAATTTTGTTATTTTTGACAGTCTCGATCAGCGAAAACTTGTAAAAGAAGTTTTAAAATCAAAAAATCTAGATCCCAAAAAAACTAAACCGAGATCTGTTTTAAGTAAAATTTCAAATGCAAAAAATGAACTAAAAACTCCGGAAGAGATGCGAGCAGTTTCTGGCAGTTTTTTTGATCAGACTGCAGCTGATATTTATGCAGAATATCAAAAACGTCTTAAAGAAAATAATGCTATGGACTTTGATGACCTGATTCAGCAAACTGTAAGGCTTTTTGAAGAATATCCACTTGTTCTGGAACACTATCAGGAACGTTTTAAATATATTCTGGTAGATGAGTATCAGGATGTCAATCATGCTCAGTACCAGTTGGTAAATTTGCTGGCAGAGAAATACCGAAATGTATGCGTAGTTGGTGATCCAGATCAGGGAATCTATGGTTTTAGAGGAGCTGACATCCGCAATATTTTAAATTTCGAAGATGATTATCCGGATGTTAAAACTATTCGCCTGGAGCAGAATTATCGCTCTAAAGGGAATATTTTAAAAGCTGCTCAGGCAGTAATTAAAAATAATGCCTCCCGCAAAGAAAAAGAACTGTGGACAGATCAAGGGGAAGGTCCTAAACTGGAACTTTATGAAGCTAAAGATGAAAAAGAAGAGGCTGATTTTGTCTGTCGAACTGCAAAAAAACTGACTGAAAAGGAAGATTTAACCTTTGATGATCTGGCTGTTTTATACAGAACAAATTCTCAGTCAAGAGCTTTTGAGGATATGCTGATGAAATATGGTATTCCCTATCAGATAGTCGGGGGAGTTCGTTTTTATGAACGAATGGAGATTAAAGATATTATGGCTTATCTGCGTCTTATTTACAATCCGGCTGATGATATCAGTTTTTTAAGGATTATTAACCGTCCTAAAAGAGGAATTGGAGCCGGGACTCTGGGTAAGATCCAGGATTTTGCTGAAGCAGAAGGTCTTAACTTATATCAGGCTGCTTTAAAGTCTAAAGAAAACCCTGCTTTAAGTGGAACCTATGCTAAAAGAGTGCTTCATTTTACAGAAATTATAGAAGAATTAAGAGCTGAACAGGATGAGATTGCCCTGGCCAGATTGACTGAAAAACTTTTAGATAAAAGTGGTTACCGTCACAATTTAGAAGAAGAAAAAACAGCTGAAGCAGAGAGTAGATTGGAAAATATAGAAGAATTATTTTCTGTTATCAATGAGTATATGAAAAATAGTGACAACAATACTCTGGCTGGATTTTTAGAGGAAGTTACTCTAATGTCAGATATTGATTCTATGGAAGAGAATCAGAGTTCTTTAACTTTGATGACCATTCATTCTGCTAAAGGATTGGAGTTTCCAGTTGTCTTTTTAGTCGGTATGGAAGAAGGAATTTTTCCTCACTCTAATTCAATGTTTGAACAAAAAGGAATGGAAGAAGAAAGGCGTCTCTGCTATGTTGGGATGACCAGAGCAGAAGAAAGATTATATTTAAGCAGAGCACAGGTCAGACTTCGTTTTGGGGAAAGAAAAATAAATCCTCCTTCTCAATTTATCGAAGAGATACCTTCTGAACTGCTTTCAGGGGCAGCTGATACCCGTTCTGAAATGGCAAAAGAGGAAGAACTTATTCATAGTGATAATTCTGGTACTGATTATGCTATTGGTCAAAAAATTGTCCATCCTCGCTGGGGAATTGGAACTATTCTTTCTATTCGGGGAGAAAAAAATCCAGAATTAAAAATTGCTTTTGCCGAAGGTAAGACCAGAAATTTACTGGCAGAATATGCTCCAATACAGAAAGTTTAGGTAGGTGTAGAGATGACAAATTTAACAAAAGAAAAGGCAGAAAAGAAAGTAAAAGCTTTAAGAAAAAAAATAAGAGAACATGAATATAAATATTTTGTACTTGATGATCCTTCAATTTCTGATGCTGAGTTTGATCAGTTGATGCAGAAATTAATTAAACTTGAAGAAGAGTTTCCCGAACTTGTAACTGAAGATTCCCCCACTCAGCGAGTCGGAGGAGAGGTTCTGGATGAATTTGAAAAAGTTGAGCATTCTGCAGCTATGCTGAGTCTGGATAATGCATTTGATGCTGGGGATTTAAGAGATTTTGATCAGCGGGTCAGGAAAAATCTTAGTGGTGAAGATTATCAGTATGTAGTAGAGCACAAAATTGATGGTCTTTCGGCAGTGATGAGATATAGAGATGGGAGTTTTGAGTTGGGTGCAACCCGGGGGAATGGAGAAGTTGGTGAGGATATTACTCAAAATATGAAAACTATCCGCTCACTTCCCTTAAAAATTGAAGAGCAAGCAGAGATGGAGCTCAGAGGAGAAATTTATCTGGCAAAAAGTGAATTCCAGCGTTTAAATGAGGAAAGGTTGGAAAATGAAGAAGCTCCCTTTGCCAATCCCCGTAATGCCGCTGCAGGTTCAGTTAGACAGCTGGACAGTAAAATTGCTGCTCAGCGCAGTTTATCTATTTTGATTTATGATCTTATTTCCCATTCAACCAGAGAATTTGAGACCCATCTTGAAGTGTTTTCTTACTTAAAAGAGCTGGGTTTTAAGGTCAACTGGCATCAAGCAGCTGCAGATATTGAGGCGGTTATTGAAATCTGTGAACACTGGCAGGAAGAAAGGGAAAGTCTGGATTTTGAGATTGATGGACTGGTAATCAAAATTAATAATCTTTCACTGAGAGAAAAATTAGGTTCAACAGCAAGGTCACCTCGCTGGGCAATTGCCTATAAATTCCCGGCTCAGCAGAAGACAACTCAAATTAAAGATATAGAAATTTCACTCGGGAGGACAGGGGCACTAACCCCCACAGCTATTCTGGAGCCAGTGGAGTTGGCTGGCTCAACAGTGAGTAGAGCGACTCTGCATAATGAAGATGAAATAAAAAGAAAAGATATCCGGATTGGTGATACTGTTCTGGTTCAGAAAGCAGGAGATATAATTCCCGAAGTTGTAAAAGTAATAAAAGAAGAACGCGATGGTTCAGAAAAAGAATTTAAAATGCCAGATCAGTGTCCGGTCTGTGGTGGTGAGGTAATTAGGCCTGAGGGTGAAGCTGTTACCCGCTGTACTAATATCAGCTGCCCCGCCCAGCGCAAGGAGAGTATACTTCATTTTGTTTCCAGAGATGCGATGAATATAGATGGGGTTGGTCCTGCATTAATTGAACAGCTTTTGGAAAACAATCTGATAGAAGATTATGCTGATCTTTACTTTTTAAAGCAGTCACATCTTAAGGACCTGGATAGAATGGGCGAAAAATCTTCTCAAAATGTGATAGAGGCAGTTGAAGCCAGTAAAGACAGAGAATTCTTTCGGGTTCTCTATGCACTGGGAATCAGACATGTTGGAATTGGTGCTGCCAGAATTTTAGCAGCAAACTTTAATTCTATAGAAGAGCTGCAGCAGGCTTCAGCAGAAGAATTAGAAGCAATTGATGAAATTGGCCCGGTGATTGCCGAGAGTATTGTTGGGTTTTTTAAGGAAAGACACAATAGAGATCTTTTGAGCAGATTAAAGCAGGCCGGGATCAGGCTGCAGAAAAAAGAATCAGAAAGCACAAAATTTCTTGAGGGCTTAAAATTTGTGTTTACAGGTTCCTTAAACAATTACAGCCGTTCTGAGGTTAAAGATTTAGTTGAAAAAGCTGGCGGCAGGGCAGTTTCTTCAGTTAGCTCTAAAACAGATTATCTGGTAACTGGAGATAATCCTGGTTCTAAATATGATAAAGCCAGGGAGCTCGGGATCGAAATCTTGACTGAAGAAGAGTTTAAGGAATTAATTGAGGAGAAAAATTCTTCTGAGAATTAAGTGTTATTATTTGCTAATCATTTAAGATTAGAATTTTAAATAGATTATAAAATTATCCTAAAGTGAGGAGGAAATATAAATGATTGATAAAAAAGATGTAGAGTATGCAGCAGGTTTAGCACAGCTTAAACTTGATGAGGAAGAAAAAGAAAAGTATACAGAACAGATTGGTGAAATACTTGATTATGTTGATAAGCTGAGTGAACTGGATACAGATGATGTTGTACCAACAGCGTATACAGTACCCATGAAAAATGTACTGCGTAAAGATGAGGTTCAGGAGTCACTTCCGCGTGAAAAATCACTGGCCAATGCGCCGGATAAAAAAGATGGGCAGTTTAGAGCACCAAAAATTATGTCAGATTAAGCAGTTAAGGAGGTAAGATAATAAAATGAATATTTATGATTTAACAATTCATGAACTAAAAGATAAAATTGCTGCCGGAGAAATGACTCCTGCAGAAATTAAAAAAGCTTTTGCAGATAGAATTAATGATGTAGAAGATAGAGTAAAGTCTTATATTACAGTAACTGATCAGCTTGCAGAAAATGGGCTAGCAGACTATGAAAATAAGAAGGATGGTCTTTTAGCTGGGATTCCAATTGCAGTTAAGGATAATATGTCAACAGATGGCATAAAAACCAGCTGTGCTTCAAAAATGCTGGAAAATTATAAACCACCCTATGATGCAACAGCTGTGAAAAAATTAAACGAAGCTGGAGCAGTTATTATGGGAAAAACCAATATGGATGAGTTTGCTATGGGATCTTCAACCGAAAACTCTGCCTTTTTCAACACCCATAACCCCTGGAATTTAGATCGAGCTCCCGGTGGATCCAGTGGAGGATCAGCAGCAGCAGTTGCAGCAGGCGAATGTGCAGCAGCTCTGGGATCTGATACAGGTGGTTCAATTAGACAACCTGCGTCTTATTGTGGAGTAGTAGGTTTAAAGCCTACTTATGGTATGGTTTCTCGTTATGGGCTGGTAGCTTTTGCTTCTTCTTTGGATCAAATTGGCCCTATTACAAAGGATGTTGAAGACAGTGCAATTTTGATGAATGTAATTGCAGGTCATGATCCAAAAGATTCTACATCTATTGAAGGCAAAAAAGAAGACTATACTGAATATCTTAAAGAAGATGTCAGTGGTATGAAGATTGGTATTCCAGAAGAATACTTTAATTTAGATTTTGATAAAGATGTTAAAGAAAGTGTACTATCAGCAGTAGAAAAGCTTAAAGAAGCGGGAGCTGAAGTGGAAACGGTACATATGACAGATGCTTCTTATGCTCTGGCAGCTTATTACGTAATTGCTCCAGCAGAGGCCAGTTCTAACTTGGCTCGTTATGATGGGGTTCGTTATGGTCTGCGCAGTGAACATGCTGCTGATATTAGTGAAATGTTTACGAACACCAGACATGAGGGTTTTGGTGATGAAGTAAAAAGAAGAATAATGATTGGTACTTATGCCTTAAGTTCAGGTTACTATGATGCTTATTATCTTAAAGCTCAGAAGGTTAGAACTCTGATTAAGGATGATTTTGACCGTATTTTCAATGATTTCGATCTAATTATTACTCCTACGGCACCGACAACAGCTATTGAACTGGGATCAAATAGTGATCCGCTAGAAATGTATTATACAGATATCTTTACAGTACCAATTAATATTGCCGGTGTGCCAGCAATGTCTGTACCCTGTGGCTTTGACAGCAAAGAAATGCCAATAGGGCTGCAGTTAATTGGACCTCACTTTGGTGAGGGGAAAATTATTCAGGCAGCTTATACGCTGGAAAAATTATTAGATATTAGCAATAAAAGAGCGGAATTATAAATACTTAAGAGAGGTGAAAAAATGTCCACTAAATATGAAACAGTAATTGGACTTGAAGTCCATGTACAGCTAAATACAGATTCTAAGATTTTCTGCGGCTGCAGCACAGAATTTGGCAAAGAACCCAATGAAAATACATGTCCGGTATGTCTGGGATTACCTGGAACTCTGCCGGTATTAAATAAAAAAGCGGTAGATTATGCAATTATGGCAGGTTTAGCTCTAAATTGTGATATTGCTGAATACTCTAAATTTGATCGCAAAAATTATTTCTATCCAGATCTGCCAAAGGCCTACCAGATTTCTCAATTTGATCTGCCAGTTGCAGAAGACGGTAAAATTGAAATTGAAACTGATGAGGGTATCTTTAATATTGGAGTCACCAGAGTTCATTTAGAGGAAGATGCAGGTAAATTGATCCATGAGGGGAGTATTGATAAATCTAAAGGTAGTCTGGTAGATTATAATCGTACCGGAGTTCCTCTCATTGAAATTGTTAGTGAACCTGATATGAGAACTCCTGCTCAGGCAAGGGCTTATTTAACTGAGCTAAAAATGATCATGGAGTATCTTGAGATTTCTGACTGCAATATGGAAGAAGGCTCTCTACGCTGTGATGCCAATGTGTCCCTGCGGCCTGTAGGACAGGAAGAATTTGGCACTAAAGCAGAGTTGAAAAACATGAACTCTTTCAGTGCAGTAGAAAAGGGTTTAGAATATGAGGTTAAAAGACAGCGTGAAATTCTGGAAGAAGGTGGGGAAGTTGTTCAGGAAACTAGAACCTGGGATGAGTCTTTAAATAAGACAATCTCCATGCGTGGTAAAGAAGAAGCACATGATTATCGCTACTTCCCTGAGCCTGATTTAGTTCCTCTAGAAATTGATGAAGCCTGGAAAGAAGAAATGCGTAAAGAAATTCCAGAACTGCCGCGAGAAAAGTATAAGCGCTTTGTTTCCGAACTGGGGCTGCCTGAGTATGATGCAGGTGTGCTGACAGGAGACAAAGATATGGCAGTTTTCTTTGAAGAGGTTCTTAAAGACTATACTGACCCTAAAAACTTAAGTAACTGGATGATGGGAGAATTTTTGAGATTATTGAATGAAAATAATCATTCACCATTTGAGTCTGGTGTTACTCCACTGAATCTGGCAAAAATGCTGAAGCTGATTGATCAGGATGTTATCAGCGGTAAAATTGCCAAAGAAGTTTTTGAAAAAATGTATAACAGTGGTAATGATCCTGAGACTATTGTAGAGAGCGAGGGTCTAAAACAGATTAGTGATGAAGATGAATTAGAAAATATTGTTGATGGAATTATTGAAGCTAATCCAGATGCAGTAGAAGATGTTCAGAGTGGTAAGGATAGAGCAATAGGATTTTTAGTAGGACAGGTAATGAAAGAAACAAGAGGTAAGGCCAATCCTGGTCTGGTAAATCAGATGTTGAGGGATAAATTGATGGATTAAATAGAATTTAATTCAATAACTAATAAATAGCTTATTTACTGGTCTCCGGAAAGCTGCATTTTTGGAGGCCAGTAAAATTATTAAAAAATAGATTAATATTATTTTTAAGGGTGATTTTTTTGAATATTGAAAATATAAAAGCGAAGATTCAGAATAGAATACCCGGACCGACCAGAATACAGCATTATTTTTCAGTTTTAATTCCTTTAGTTGAGATTGATGGTGAGATACATTTAATTTATGAGCTGCGATCTAAGAATTTAAACACTCAGCCAGGAGAAGTATCTTTTCCAGGAGGAAGAATTGAGAGAGGGGAGGAATTCTCTCAGGCTGCTGTTAGAGAATGTAGTGAAGAGCTTTTGATTCCAGAAACAAAAATTGAACTTTTGGGAGAAACAGATTATTTAATAACACCATTTAATTTTATAATTTATGCTTTTGTTGGTAAAATAAATGTGAATTCAATTGAAGAAATCGGGGTTAATAATTACGAAGTTGAGGAAATTTTTACAGTTCCCTTAAAATTTTTTTTGAATCATCAGGTGGAAAAGTATGCAGCAGTTTTAAAAAGTGAATTTGATCAAGATTTCCCCTATCATCTTCTACCACAGGGAGAAAAGTATAACCCCAGACAGGGTGATTATCAAATTTATTTTTACCGCTATCAGGGACGAGTTATCTGGGGAATTACAGCAGAAATAACAAAATCTTTTATCGATATCTTAAAACATTAATTTATCTTTATTGGAGGAATTATGCTTTTTGTCTGGAATATGGTACTAACAAACAGTTTAAATAAATTTACTGGGAAAAAGGAGTTGGTTTCTAATGATTAAGTTTATTTTTGCTGACAGTTGGTCACCCTATCTTGTGGGGACATTAATTGGAGTTTTAAGCTGGTTTTCCTTTATAATTTCCAGGAAAGCCCTCGGCACCTCTACCTCATTTGCCAGAGGGTCTGCAAAATTGGGGGCTCTTTTCCTGGGAGAAAAAGTTTATGATTGGAAGTATTATCAGAAATATAAACCTGAACTCGAATGGCAGTCAATGCTGGTAATTGGAATTGTAATCGGAAGTTTTATTTCCGCAGTTCTTTCTGGAGAGTTTAATCTGGCTTTTCTACCTCAAACAGAATTTGAGTCAATTTTAAATCAGAATCTAATCGGCAGAATTTTTTCAGCTTTTACTGGAGGTATTTTCCTGGGCTTTGGGGCTCGTCTGGCAGGCGGCTGTACAAGTGGGCACGGTATAAGTGGAACTTTTCAGTTAAGTATTGCCAGCTGGATTAGTTTAGTCGGATTTTTTGTTGGGGGAGCTATAACTGCATTTTTAATTTTTTAATTGAGGCAGGTGGAAAGATATGGAAAGCAAACTTAGATTAATTAAGGGACTGGGTACCGGAATATTTTTTGGTTTTCTGCTTCAGCGAGGTGGAGTAACTGATTATAATGTTTTAGTCGGTCAGCTTCTTTTAGAAGATTTTACGGTAGCCAGGATAATTTTAACTGCAATAGTTGTTGGAATGCTGGGAGTTTATTTTTTAAGCGATAGAGGGCTTGTTGTACTTAAACCTAAGTCCGGTTCCTTGCGGCGTACAATTTCTGGAAGTTTAATTTTTGGAGCAGGTTTTGCTCTGCTTGGTTACTGTCCGGGTACAATTGCTGGTGCTATTGGTCAGGGGAGTATTGACGCCCTTATCCCCGGGCTGCTAGGGATTTTTACTGGTTCCTTTATTTTTGCAGCTTTTTATGAAAAATATAGTGATTTTATAGAGAAAAATAAATTCAAGTTTAATACTTTTCCCGAGCTTTTTAAAATTAATCACTGGAAAATTATTATTCCCCTGACTACTGTAATTATTATCTTTTTATTCTGGCTGGAGAGTATAGGCTTTTAAGTTAGAGAGTCTGGGCTTTTGGGTTAGAGATTTAGAATAAAATTACAAAAATGGAGTGGTTATTTATGTTATTTGAAAAAATAAAATCACCAGGACTTGCTCATATTTCATATTTAATTGGTGATGGTAGTGAGGCTGTGGTGATTGATCCCAGAAGAGACATTGATATTTACTTAGAAAAAGCTGTAGAAGCAGGATATAAGATTACTAAAGTTTTTGAGACTCATCGTAATGAAGATTATATAGTTGGCTCAAATGAATTAAAAGTAAAAACTGGAGCTGAAATTTGGCATGCAGATCGGATGCTGGATTATCAGTATGGCAAAGCTGTTGAGGATGGCCAGGAGTTTAAGGTTGGGAGTTTAAAGTTTAAAGCAATGCATACACCCGGACACACTCCTGGTTCAATGTCCTATCTTCTATATGGTTATGAGGGAGAACCCTGGATGGTCTTTACCGGAGATGCACTTTTTGCTGGAGATGTTGGCAGAATTGATTTTCTGGGTGAGGAGAATTTGGAGAAGACAGGAAGCTGGTTATATGATTCTATTTTCAATAAAATACTGCCTTTGGGAGATGAAGTTATTCTCTGTCCTGCTCATGGTGCTGGTTCGGTCTGTGCTTCAGCAATTTCTGATAGAGAATGGACAACTCTTGGTATAGAAAAGAAGTTAAACCCTAAACTTCAGGTTAAAAATAAAGAAGAATTTATTAATCTTGTTGGCGAAATGTTGGAATATCCTCCTTATTTTAAAAATATGGAAGAATCGAATTTAACCAGACAGGAACTTTTGGCTAACTATCAGCAGCCAGCTGCTCTTTCAGCTGCTCAGTTTACTGAGGCTATGGAAGATGATAATACTTATATTATAGATGTAAGAACAGAAGTCAGTTATGCATCTGCACATCTACCAGGTTCAATTTCTATTCCTCTACAAAATCTTCCAAGTTTTGTCGGTTGGTTTATTCCAACTGGAGCCAGGATTTTACTGGTAACTGAAGGTGAATATCCTAAAGAAGCGATCAAGCATTTATATAGAACTGGTTATGATAATATTCTTGGCTATTTAGGAGGGGGAATTATTAAATGGCATATGACCGGCAGGAATAGTGAAGCGATTAATACGGTTACTGTTGATAAACTTTGTAAATTGCTGGATAATGACTCTGATGACTGGTTTATTCTTGATATTCGCTCTGAGGATGAGCTCGAAGAAGAGGGAGAAATTAAGTATGCAGAACATATTCATTTAACCCAGCTGCCTGAAAATTATAATCAGCTGCCTAAAAATAAGCCAATATATATTTTCTGCGGTAGTGGTTTGAGGTCAATGACAGCAGCAAGTTTATTAAAAAATGCAGGTTATACTAACCAGTGGGTAGTATTAGGAGGTTTGACTGCCTGGAATTCAACAACCTGTCCAGTAGTTAATCATCAATAAAATTAAGGTATAAATCCAGGTGGCCATTTTTGGCCACCTTATATTTTAGCTGGAAAATTTATTTTAAGCTGCTTTGTTAAATAATTCTTAAAATAGCTTGACATTTTATTCACTATATCGTATTATTTAAATAATGCAATACAAATTAAGATTGGAGGTAAAAAAATGCCTTTTTTCACAGGTGAAGAGGGAAAAGAAATTTTAAAAGAACACGGAGATATATTGGAAGAAGAAGCAGAGTTATTAAAAGCGCTTGCTCATCCAGTAAGATTGATAATTGTTAAAGGACTAATGGCTGAAGAAGGCTGTAATGTTTCCGAAATGCAGCAGTGTCTGAATATTCCTCAGTCAACACTATCTCAGCATCTTGCTAAATTAAGAGAAGCTAATATCTTAAATAGTGAAAGAAATGGTCTGGAGAGAAATTATTATGTTGTTAATAAAAAAGCTATGGATATTATAAATGTACTTCAGGATTTTAAAGTAAACAAATAAATTAAAGTTATTAGTAAAAGTTTATTAAAAAATAATTAGGAGGATAATAATGCCTAAGAAAGTAGTTATAGTAGGTGGAGTTGCAGGAGGAGCAAGTACTGCAGCCCGGCTACGAAGAATGGATGAAGATATTGAAATAATAATGTTAGAGAAAGGAAAGCATATCTCTTTTGCCAACTGTGGTTTACCTTATCATATTGGTGAGGTTATAAAAGAAAGAGAGAAGCTATTGGTTCAGACTCCTCAATCTATGGAGGAGAGATTTGATATTGACGTTAGAATTCAGCATGAAGCTGTTAAAATTAATCGGGAGGCAAAAGTAGTAGAAATTAAGGATCTCCAGAGTAATGAAGTATATCAGGAGAGTTATGATAAACTTGTTCTATCTCCCGGCGCAGAACCTATTAAACCACCACTGCCTGGCCTTGATTTACCTGAAGTTTTTACACTTAGAAATATTCCGGATACAGATAAAATAAAGAATTTTGTAGATGAAAAAAAACCTAGCCGGGCTGTAGTAGTAGGTGGAGGTTTTATTGGTCTGGAAATGGCTGAAAATCTTCATGAAAGAGGAATAGAAGTTTCAGTTGTAGAGATGATGGATCAGTTAATGGGATCACTTGACTATGAAATGGCTGCAATGCTTCATAATCATCTTAGAACCAAAGGTATTGATCTGCATTTAGGAGATGGCATAACTGCTGTTGAAGAAGCGGATGGAAGGAAAATAGTAAAATTACAGAGTGGTAGAACTGTAAAAACTGATCTTGTTATTTTGTCTATTGGAGTAAATCCAAGAACTGAACTGGCAGAAGAGGCGGGGCTTGAAATTGGAAGCAGTAAAGGAATTAAAGTAAATGAATATCTTCAAACTTCAGATCCCAGTATTTATGCTATTGGTGATGCTATAGAAGTTAAAGATCTGGTGACAGACAGGTCGGTTAGAATTCCTCTTGCTGGACCTGCTAATAAACAGGGTCGAATAGCTGCTGATAATATTTGTGGAAGGAAAGAGACATACAAGGGAACTCAGGGAACTTCAATTGCTAAAGCCTTTGATTTAACAATTGCTTCCACAGGGGTTTCCGAAAAGACACTTAAAGATCTAAAATGGGATTATCAGGTTGTTCATACAAATTCTAATAATCATGCCGGTTATTATCCAGGGGCAGTACCGATGATGATCAAATTAATTTTTGCTCCGGATAACGGCAGGATACTGGGAGCTCAAATTGCAGGTTATGATGGAGTTGATAAAAGAATTGATGTTCTGGCTACAGCAGTTAGACAGGAAATGGATATTTATGATCTCCAGGAGCTAGAACTTGCTTATGCACCACCATTTGGTTCAGCTAAAGATCCAGTAAATATGGCAGGTTTTGCTGCAGGTAATATTTTAAATGGTCTGGTTGAGCCAGCTTACTGGCAGGAACTAGAAAATATTGATCCAGAGCAGACAGTAATTCTCGATATTCGCGAAGAAGTAGAAACACAGCTGGGAAGTATTGATAATTCAATTAATATTCCGCTAAATGATTTACGAGATAATTTAGATCAGCTTGATCCCCAAAAGGAGTATATCGTCTACTGTGCTATAGGCTTAAGGGGATATATAGCTGCCCGAATATTAAACCAGAATGGTTTTAGTAAAGTCCGCAATTTAAGTGGTGGTTATAAACTATACAAGGCTGTTAAAGATGATCAGGAACAGGTTATTGAGGATCCGGCTGAAGCAAATTATAATTCTGCAGAAAGTCCGGAAGAAGCAAATCTTGCTGCTAAAGACATGTTAAAATATGGCAAAGGTACAGTGGTAGAACTGGATGCCTGTGGACTGCAGTGTCCGGGACCAATTATGCAGGTATATAAAAAGATGGAGACAATGGAAAATGGAGATATGCTGGAGGTAACAGCAACTGATCCTGGATTTATGCAGGATATTAAAGCCTGGGCTAAAAACACTGGTAATACTGTTCTAAGAATAGAAGAACTTGCCGATAAAATAGAGGTTACTCTTTTAAAAGGCCAGTATAATCAAGGCCAGCAGGCAGAAATGGTTCAGAATACTGCTGCTCAATCAGTTCAAAAAGGAAAAACGATGGTTGTTTTCAGTGGTGAACTGGACAAAGCTATAGCATCATTTATAATTGCCAATGGAGCAGCTGCAATGGGTAATCAGGTAACTTTATTCTTTACATTCTGGGGTTTAAATATTTTAAGAAAAGATGGCCCGGTCAATGCGGATAAGAGTATGATGGAAAAAATGTTTGCTAAAATGATGCCTCAGGGTAGTAAAAATCTGCCACTTTCAAATATGAATATGATGGGAATTGGACCAAAGATGATTCGAGGTATTATGGAGAAAAAAGGTGTTGACTCTCTAGAAGAATTGATCGAAAATGCGGTGGAAAATGGAGTTAGACTTGTTGCCTGTCAGATGACAATGGATATGCTGGGAATTAAAAAAGAAGAATTAATTTCCGGAGTTGAAGTTGGAGGCGTGGCAACTTTCTTGGGCTCAGCAGACGAATCTAACATGAGCTTATTTATTTAAGTAATAAAATAAAGTTTTAGTTAAACCCCGGTCAAAGATTAATTTAATCTTGCCGGGGTTTTATAGTTGCTTTAATGAATATAATTAAAATCTGATAGTCAGTTATTAATAAAAACTATTTAGGATTCATGTTTTTCTTTTTTCCATTCTGGCAAAAATACTTCTAAATTTTAACCGTAACCAGATTGAAGCTGGCAAAATACTGGCAGCTTCTGAAATTGGAAAAGCAAACCAGAGATATTCTAAACCGAAATAATGCCCCAATAAATACATTACGGGTAGTAAAACAACAATTTGCCTTAAAAATGAAAAGATGAGGCTGGGAAAGCCATTACCCAGTGCCTGAAAAGTAGTTGAAATAATAATTGCAGGTCCAATAACAGGAAAAGCAATACTTATTTTTTTTAGAGCATTTGTACCAATTCGGAGAAGTTCAGGATCGCTGTTAAACATTTTAATTAGTAGACCTGGTACGGTTTGAAAAATTATAAAACCTGTTGTTGTAAAGGTGATTGCGACAAGAAGAGCAGACTTAAAAGTCTTTTTCATTCTTTCGGGATTATTGTGTCCATAGTTATACCCCATAATCGGCATATAACCCTGATTGAGACCAAAAACAGGCATAAAAACAAAAGACTGCAGTCTAAAATAAATACCTGCCGCTGCAATTGCAGTACTGCCAAAACCGGCCAGAATTTTATTCATACCTCCGAGCATAAAACTGGCCAAAAATTGCATTACCATTGCCGGGAATCCAACTATATAAATATCTCTGATTATTTTAAAATCAAAAGAAAAATCCTTCAAAGAAATTTGCAGCTCATTTTTTTTACTGAAAAGTAAAATGTAAATTAAAAAACTACCGCTGATTATTCTGGCAGCAACTGTTGCAATTGCAGCTCCAGCCACCCCCATCTCCGGAAAAATCCAGATTCCAAAAATTAAAAAAGGATCAAGAATTATATTTAAGACTGAGCCAATCAGCATAGCTATCATCGGGGTAAATGTATTACCCTCTCCCCGTAAAATATTATTACTAATCATCGGAAAAAACATAGCTATAGATCCAATTAAAATAATTTTTATGTATTCACTTCCCATTCTAATCAAATTTACTTTATCTGTAAACAGCTGTAAAATTTGATCAGAAAATAAAAAGCCCAGAATAGCAACTATTACTCCATAAAAAATAGAAAGCATAATACTGTGTTCAGCTGCATTAACTGCTGCATGATTATTGTTCTCTCCCAGTCTTCTAGAAATTAAAGAACTGGCACCTACTCCGGTTCCGACTCCGATCCCGATCAGAATAATCTGAACTGGAAAGGCCAGGGAAAGTGCAGAAAGAGCATCGGTGCTAATACGACCTACATAAATACTATCCACTACATTATAAAGTGCCTGAATAGCCATTGCTATAATTGATGGTATTGAAAGCCTCATCAGCAGAGGAATTATTGGCTCTGTACCAAGTTTTTGAGAGTTACTTTGCATTTTAGGTTCCTCCATTTTTATTTGAAATATGTTGTTAAATAAGAAATTAGTGGGATACTCAGAGCAGCCATTAAAGTTGATAAAAAGAGACTCTCAGCTGCAAAGATATAATTACCCTCATATCTTTCAGCAAAAATCACTCCATTGGCGGCAGCAGGCATTGCAATCTGTAATACAAGTATCGTTCTAACAGGATCAGAAATATTGAATAGGTTTAAGATCATTAATGCAGCTGCTGGTATTAATAATAATTTCAATGCTGAGTAAGATATAATATTTAGATCTTTAAAAATTCCAGTGATTTTAATCTGAGCCAGTCCGCTTCCAATGACCAGCATTGAAAGTGGAAAGGTAGCATTTGCCAGCATATCAACAGCTGTCATAATTGTAGTTGGAAGTTTGATTCCAGTCAGCATTAAAAATAAACCAATGATAATGGCAATAACTCCATTATTAAAGATATCTCTGAGATTAATTTTTTTGTTATCATTGTTTCGTAAAAAAAGGCTGGCTCCATAGGTCCATAAAAAGATATTAAAAACTACTACTCCAATTGAGCCAAAAAAGATACCGTTTTCTGGGAAAATTACATCTATTACTGGTAAACCCATATATCCAACATTACCAAAAATCAGGAAAAATTTAAGAACTACTTTTTTATCTCTGGAAATTGGAAATAATTTAGTAATAACTGTTGCCAAGACTATCAGAATCAGATAAAAAGCAATCCAGTATAAAAATAAATTAATAAAATCTCCCAGCATTTTTGCAGTAATATCGATTTGTAGTGAAGAAATTAGCATAGCTGGCAGGATCAAATCCAAAAGGAGTTTCGAAATAGCACCGGTTTCTTTTTGATCTAAATGTTTGCTGCGCCGGAGAAAATAACCGACAGCAATGAGTAGAAATAATGATATAATTTGTGTTATGACAACCTGAAAGTTCAAAGAACTGCCCCCTTATAAAATTCCTTTAAATTGAATAAAAGTTTGACTGTTATTTAAAATCAATTTGTTTATAAATCATAAATATTCTATCAAATAATTCTACCACAGAAGCATTGAGCTGTAAAGCTGGCTTGATAAGCGGGAGTTTTTTGTGATAAACTTGATAGGGATAAGTTAAGAATTATTTTTAATAGATAGAGGAGTGCCAATTTTGAAAAAAGGTGAGATTAAAAATTTTAAAATAGAAGATTTAGCCCACGGTGGAGATGGAGTTGCCAGAGCAGAAAATGGGATGGCTGTTTTTATTTCTCTGTCTTTACCTGGGGATCTGGTAAAAGCAAAAATTACTAAGATTAAAAAGGATTACGCCTTTGCTGAGTTAATAGAAATTATCGAAGCTGGAGAGGGAAGAACCGAAGCCCCCTGTCCGGTCTATAATGAATGCGGAGGCTGTCAGCTTCAGCATATTAATTATCAAAAAGAACTGGAATTTAAACAAAATAATATTAAACAACTAATTAATCGGATAGCTGAAATCGATAATTTTAAATTAAATGAGGTACTGGCGGCAGATGATGATTTTCGTTATCGTAATAAAGCTCAGTTTCCATTAGCTCTGGATGATAATGATCAGATAACAGCTGGATTTTATAAAAGAGGAAGTCATGATATTGTTCCTAATCATAATTGTTTAATTCAGCATCCTTTAATTAACAGGATTTTAAGAATTACTCTGGAAGAACTGAATAAATTTCAACTGAGTGTATATAATGAAAAGACTCTAAAAGGACTGCTGCGGCATCTGGTGATTAGAGTAGGTACCTGCACAAATCAAGCTTTGCTGGTCATGGTGACTAATGGAGATGATTTTATAGATAAAAATTTAATAGCCAGGACTTTGATGCGCAAAATACCTGAACTAAAGGGAGTAGTTCAAAATATAAACTCTCAAAATACCAATGTTATTTTTGGGAGTAAGGATATACTTTTAGCAGGAGAAAATAAAATTACTGAATATATTGGCAGTACTGCATATTTAATTTCTGCCCGTTCTTTTTTCCAGGTTAATACAATGCAGGCTCAGAAATTATATGATACCGCAGCAAAATATTTGGGGAATACTCACAATTCCAGGGTGATTGATGCCTTTTCTGGTACCGGGAGTATTGCCTTATACCTTGCAGATAAAGCGGAAAAAATATATGCTGTTGAATCTTTGAAGGCAGCTGTTAAAGATGCTAGAGAAAATGCCGGCCTGAATAATGTAAAAAATGTTGATTTTGAATTGGGTAGAGTAGAGGATAAACTGGCAAAGATACTAGAAAAAAATCAGATTGATTCGATTATCTTTGACCCGCCCCGTAAAGGATTGGATCAGAAAACTATTCAGCTGCTGCTTAAAAAGGAGCTAAATAAAATTATTTATATTTCCTGTAATCCAGCTACCCAGGCCAGAGATCTAAAGAATTTAAAAGAAAAATATAGATTAGTAGAAATTCAGCCTGTAGATCTTTTCCCTCAGACCTATCATATAGAGTCTGTAGCCTTATTAGAGTTAAAAAATTAGAATTAGTAAATTATTACTACTATAAACAGCGTTAAACTTTAGTTTTCAGTCTCAAACTGTAAATTATTAACTTGCTAAAACACTTTATTTTATGATATATTATTATAAAGTTATATTTTAATTTCAAGAATCAGGAAACTCCATAACTGGAGGTTAAATTATGAACTTATTTTTATTGATTATATTTTTGCTGGTTGGAATTGCCGGTCTTATTTATAATGTTGATTCTGGAGTCTTTATTGGTCTGGGATTAATCCCCTGGCAGATATTAAAAATTAAATTAAAACGAAAATTTGTTTTGACGGCAATAATTATTAGCTCAATCGCTGGACTCGGTTATTTTATCTACTATTCTAAATGGTTGATTGCTGCTTTATTTGTATTTATTCAGCTTTATAATTACTGGGGTTATCTAAATATTGTTAATGAATAAAAATTAAAATAGAAAAAAGGATATGAAGGAGGAATAAAAATGCCGACATATTTATATGAATGTGAAAAGTGTGGTAGATTTGAAGAATTTCAGAATATTAATGATGATGCCTTAGAAGAATGTCCGGAATGTAGTGGTGAGGTAAAAAGAATTATTGGTTCACCTGGAATAATTTTTAAGGGATCTAATTTTTATGTAAATCAGGATAAAAAGAAAGCAACTAAGTCTAAGGAAAAGAAAAGCGAAAAAGTTTCTTAATCAGGTATTTATTCAGTTAATGCTTTAAAGGCAGTAATTGAGTGAAGTAGAAAATTAAAGAAATAAGCCGGCCTTAGTGCCGGTTTTAATTTTTTCTTGAGCAGAAAGAAGGTAAAAAAATGACTATTGTAGCTGCAAAAAAATGTGCAGGTTATCAAAGGGAAGAACTGGCTGCCAAACTTGATTTATTATTAGATGAACTTGGGGGACTTGCTAACTTCGTTAAGCAAGGAGATCGAGTGGTTTTTAAAACAAATCTTTTAATGGGTAAATCTCCTGAGGCTGCAGTAACGACTAATCCAGAATTTATAAGAGTTCTGGCTCAAAAAGTTAAAGCACTTGGAGCAAAAGTGGTTATTGCTGACAGTCCTGGAGGTCCTTTTAATGAAAAATTACTAAAAAGAGCATACCAAAAATCTGGTCTTTATCAGCTGGCCGCTGAGGAGAATCTGGAATTAAATTATAATACTGATTCCAGAAAGCATGAATATCAGGCTGGTAAGATTAATAAATCTTTTCAGCTGGCTTCATATTTAGAGAATGCTGATTTGATAATTAATCTACCAAAACTAAAAACTCATGGCTTAACAATGTATACAGGTGCAGTTAAAAATCTGTTTGGGTGTATTCCAGGGATTCTGAAAGCAGAATATCATCTCAGAATGCAGGCAGTAGAAGATTTTTCGCGGATGTTAAATGATCTGGCAGGACTTGTTAATCCTGCTTTGACAATCATGGATGCGGTTGTGGGAATGGAAGGTGATGGTCCCTCTAATGGAAGACCAAAAGAATTTAATTATTTGCTGGCATCTACTTCTCCTTATTATTTAGATCTGGCAGCTGTCAGTTTAATGGGTATAGATCCAGTAGAGAAGGTTCCGTCTGTTAAAGCAGCGCTTGATGATCAGCTTATTCAAAAAGACAATTTGGAACTTAGAGGAGATCCAATCCAGGCTCCAGCTGCAGTAGAGATTCCCAAAATTGAAAAGGAGAATAATTTATTTGATACCAAATTGCCCACTTTTTTGTCAGATATTTTAGAAAAATTTCTGCGCCCTAAACCAGTTTTTAAAGAAGATAAGTGTGTGGGCTGCCGTACCTGTGCTGAGAATTGTCCCCCAAATGCAATTACAATGGTTGATAATTTTCCAGAAGTGGAATTAGAAACATGTATTCGCTGTTTCTGCTGTCAGGAGTTGTGCTCCTATGATGCAGTTGAAATTAAGTATCCACTGCTGGCTCGACTGTTTTTTTCAAAGTAATGGAGGTTTAATAGAAATGAAGATAGGAGTTATTTCAGATACACATCTGCCCGGTGCAGATCAGGATTTTCCGAAAAAATTAATTGAAGAACTAAAGAATGTTGATTTGATTATTCATGCTGGTGATCACTGTGAATTAAGATTTTTAAATAAATTAAAATCTATTGCAGAAGTTAAAACAGTTGCCGGCAACAGAGATAGTTATCAGTTACAGCAGAAGTTAAAGGATAAAATTACTTTTGAGACCGCTGGAAGGAAGATTTCAGTTATTCATGGTCATCAATTTAGAGGTAGAAATATTTTGCAGGGTTTAAACTACAGTTTTGGTGATAGTGATATTATTGTTTTTGGTCATACACACAGACCTTTTAATGAAAAGGTAAGTGATAAATTATTTTTTAATCCTGGTTCACCAACAGATAAACGCCTGGAAAAAAATTATACATTTGGTATAATAGAAATTGATGAGGAAATAAAAGCTGAAATAAAAATTTTGAAGGAGGAATCTTAATGTCAGTACATGATACAGCGCGGAGGTTACAGAGAAAATTAAAAAATTCTGATGAATATCAAAATTATCTTGAACTTCGTAAAAAGGTAATGGCAAAAGAAGGTTCAAAGAAGATGCTGCTCGATTATCAGAATTTGATGATGGAAATGCAGAGTAAAAGAATGTCTGGAGAAGAATTGAGTGAGGATGATAAGGAAAGACTTCAAAACCTGCAGAATTTTATTGAAATTAACAATAATGTCAAAAAATATTTAGAAGCCGAATATGCACTCAGTAAGACAATACAGGATATTCAAAAAATAATCTTTTCAGATATAGAAGTAGGAATATCAGAAGCAGAATTAAAGTCAGAGCAAGAAGAGTCAGATTTAGAAGCTGAAACGGAATAGAGGCAGAGTGATTGCTAAACAAAAAAGCATCCCCAGCTTGAGGATGCTTTTAAACTCTTTTTATTTAAATGTTAAAAACTTAAATCTGTTAAAATCTTATACAGGTTTAACTTCTTTAACACCATCAACATTTTGTTTTAAAGTTCTTTCAATACCATTTTTTATGGTTAAGGTTGACATTGGACAACCACTGCAGGCTCCTAAAAGCTTAACTTTAACAACACCATCTTCAGTAACTTCTACCAGTTCAACATCTCCACCGTCAGCCTGAAGACTGGGTCTAATTTTATCAATATATTTTTGTACCTCTTCTTTCATTCTTGCACCTCCTAAATTGACATTTGATTATATTATACAAAAAAACTCAAGATTTTACAAGCATAAATTAAAAGTAGTTTCCCCATTTTTTAAAATAGCAAAAACTCAAAGTTATCAACAGTAAAAAATGTGGATAATTAGCTCTTAGAAGTCCTTAAAATAAATTATCCACAGATTACGCAAAAAAGGTGAAACAAGCTCCTTCTTTTGGTATAATTAGTTTGCAGACAAAAAACACCAAAAGGAGTTGTTTCACCG
>NZ_QPJF01000019.1:0-78898 GCF_003337665.1 Halanaerobium sp. ST460_2HS_T2 | reverse complement strand
GCATGTGTTAAGCACGCCGCCAGCGTTCGTCCTGAGCCAGGATCAAACTCTCCGTATAAAGAATTTGAATTTGGCTCATATTATTTAATATAAGCATTAAACTAATAATTACTTTAAGTTAATACTCAAAGTATATTAACGTTGGCTTGCTGTTTAATTTTCAAGGTTCAACGCGCTTTCTTTTTTAAACAAAAAGGTTAGCGCCTTGCTCGGGGATTGACCCCTTCGCACACAATCTCTTTTATAGAACAAATTGATATTTTGGCACTTGCCCATTGAGGGCGGCGCCTTATTTAATTTGTTCTCATTTCGAGATAATGTTTCTATATTTCCTGCCGCCTTTTTTCTCAGCGACATTTAATATCTTATCAACTCCGCCTCACTTTGTCAAGAACTTTTTAGAAAAACTTTTAAAAAGATTTTCCTCTGCTTTAAAGCTTTATTTTTTCTCTTATATATTAAAGAAGAAAAAATTATTTAAGCCTTAAATTTAAGTTCTTTTAATCTCTTATTTTAAGCTTATCTAAAAGCTTAAAAAGTGTTGAGATTATTTGTGCGACGCTTATTATCTTATCAAGCTCTTTTTGCTTTGTCAAGAACTTTTTAAAATAATTTTGTCGGCCGGAAAAGTTAATGTTTCAACTTTTCAGCGACATACATTATCTTAACATCAATCCTCTTTTTTGTCAAGAGTTTAAGAGGATTTTTTCAAAAAGATTTCTACAACAAATACAATTATTGCTGCAACGTTTAATATAGTAACATTAAATTAATATAGTGTCAAGAACTTTTTAAAAAAAGTTAGATAATATAAAAAACCCCTCATCTTAATGCATTAAAATGAGAGGTTAAAGATCAGATGTGATCCTGATATACCCTAAATTAAATATTTTACCTTTAATTGTTTAGTTTATGAAAACAACCCCTGAGCAAAGCCAATGGCTTTTCTCCAGAGACGCACAATAATATTAGCTCGATCTACATCCTGAGCAGCAACAATATTTACAGAAGCAACCGTCTCATCACCTCTATAAACAGTTAACTTTCCTAGTTCTCCTCCTGCTTTAATTGGGGCTTTTAAAGAATCTTTTACATCTACTTTCTGTGATATTTCTCTTTCCTGTCCTTTTTGAACCATCACATATAAATTTTCTGCAACCTCACCAACTGCAACTTCTTCTGCAGACTCAGCTACAGGTATATTTTGAATTTTATCTCCAGAAGCAGCTATTTGTCTTTTAGAAAAGGCATTGAAACCATAATCCAACAATCTAATTGTAGACTCTTCTCTCTCTTCCAGAGTATCACCCTGTAATACAACTGAAATCAAACGTGTATTACCTTTTTTAGCAGTTGCAGCTAGACAAAAACCAGCTTCCTGTGTATGCCCTGTTTTTAAACCATCCATACTGGGATATTTATTAATTAAACTATTGGTATTTACCAGCATAGCCTCTCTATTAGGCAGCTGAATTGTTTCTGTCCAAATAGAAGCCCATTCTAAAACTTTAGGATGTTTTGTTAATTCCCGGGCCATAATAGATATATCCCGCGCTGTAGAGTAATGATTTGGGTCAGGGAGACCAGTTGAATTAGCAAAATTAGTAGAATCCATTCCTAATTCTTGAGCCTTATCATTCATCATAGCAATAAAATTACTATATGTACCTGCAATATATTCGCCAATTGCTACACTGGCATCATTACCAGAGGCAATCGTTACTGCTTTAAGTAATTTTTCTAATTTCACCTGAGTGTTTGCAGCCAGGTAGATCTGAGATCCTCCCATTGATTCTGCATACCGGCTAATTGTCACTTTATCATCTAAAGATATACTTCCTTCTTCTATTTTCTCCAGTGCAATTAAAAGTGTCATTATTTTAGTAACACTTGCAGGGGGAAGTTTTCGATCTGCATTTTTTGTAAATAATACCTGTCCTGTTTCTGCTTCTAATAAAATAGCTGAGTCTGTAGCAACATCAAATGCCATTACTGGTGTTAATGTGATAAATAAACTAAATAAAATACTAGTAATCAAAATAGTAATTAAACTTTTTTTCATCTTTAATAAACCTCCTGTTATGATGTTCTATTCTTCACTTTTAGCTTGATTCCAAATATCATCCAGCTGCTCCAAACTATAATCCGCAAATTCCGAATTTTCTTCAACAATTCTTTGTTCAATAAATTTAAATCTGTTTTTAAACTTTAAAATAGTTTTTAATAAAGCAAGCTCCGGATTAACGTTTTTAAATCGGGCAAAATTAACTACTGCAAATAAAAGGTCACCAATTTCAGCTTCGAGTTTTTTCTGCTGTTCAGAATCTAGATTTTGGTCAGCAAATAAAGTGTTATCAGGATTTACACCGATAATTTCCTTACACTCACCAAATTCTTCCTCAATTTTATTTAGAACTGGCTCTAATTCATCCCAGTCAAAACCAACTTCAGCAGCAATTTTCTGTATGTCATAAGCCTGGATTAAAGCACTCTGCCCCTGATTAAACTTATCCATCAATGAATTAAATTGATTTTTATTTTGTTTTTCCTGCTGTTTAATTTGCTCCCAGTTTTTTAAAACTTCTTCAGAACCCTCCACTTCGACCTCAGCAAAGACATGCGGATGCCGACGAATCAGTTTCTTTCTTAATACTTTTGCTACATCAGCTAAATCAAAGTCTCCTTTTTCATAGGCCATCTGTGATTCAAAAACCACCTGCAGTAAAAGGTCACCTAACTCTTCTTTGAAAGCTTCAATATCATTCTTTTCTAAAGCTTCTACAACTTCATATGCTTCTTCAATAATATTCTCTTTTATTGAATAATAATCCTGCTTTTTGTCCCAGGGACATCCATCCGGACCTCTTAAAATAGCCATAACTTCTATTAATTTATCTAACTCCTTTAAAATATCATCCCGCTTTTCGGCATCCAAAGTGTTTCCCCCTCAAAATTTTCAGTCACTACAGTAAAATTATATCATACAATTATTAAAAGAAAATTAACCATTTAAAAAACCAAGTTTTTTTAATAAATTAGCCAGCCTGACTCCAAAAATAGGTATCACGGATAAATCCTGATATTTTATTTCCCGCAGTAATAATAAAACAACAAAATAGAATAAGGCAGCTGCCGCTACAGTCGTAAAAGTTGATATTTGATAGGCATAAGATAAGTTATTTATTGTCATTAAATTTTTAAGCAAATTATAAAAGATTTTAACAAACCCACCCATCAATAAAACTGAAAACAATGGTTTTAAAATCATTGTCTTACTATTTATTACAAAACTAGTTTCTTTTTTGACAAAATAAAGATTTAAAAAAGCAGCGATTGCAAAACCAATGGTAGTACCTAGAGCTGCACCACGAATACCAATGCCAGGGATGGCAGTTAAAGTATAATTAATAATTCCATTAAAAACTGCTCCAATCATTAAATTTCGAGCAGGAATAGATGTTTTACCGATTCCATTCAAAATTCCGGTGCTTGTCTGCTGTAGAGCGATAAAAAATACTCCCCAGGCTACAAAACGAAGCGGAACTGCTGCTCCGGGTTCTGCGAAAATAATTTCGGTTAGCGGTTCAGCCAGTAAAAAAAGGCCAACTGCTGCAGGCAATGAAATTAAAACAGTAAGCCGCAGAGCCGTCTGGGTTCGGTAGTTGATAAGTTTATATTTCCCAAGTGTAAAAGCCTCAGCAATAGAAGGAACCAGGCTTGCTGACAAAGAAACGGTAATAATCGTGGGAAAGTTAACCAGAGGCATTGCAACCGCAGCAAACATTCCATACAGTGCTGTTGCTTCTCTAACCATATATCCAGCCGCCTGAAGTCGGTTGGGAACAAAAACCAGATCAACCAGACTCATTAATGGCATGACAAGAGCCCCCAGCGTAATTGGAACACCTAAAGAAACTATTCTTTTAACTACATTATTTGTACTGAGATCTACTGAATCATGTCCCCCTTGTAAAAAACTAAATATATTTTCTTTTCTTTTAGCATAAATATATAATAAAATTAACAGGCCAGCAGATGCACCACTTACAGCTCCAAAACTGGCACCAGCAGCTGCATAATCCAAACCATAGGGAACCAAAAACACAACCAACCCAATCATTGTAAACATTCGAATAAACTGTTCTAAAATCTGCGATTTAGCAGTTGGAACCATATCCTGGAGCCCTTGAAAAAACCCTCGATAAGAAGCCATTATAGACACTACAAAAATAGCAGGGGAAATTGCGAGAACTGCATAGTAGGAACGCGGATCAAGGGAGAGTAAATTAATTAGCGGCTTAGCAGATAGTGCCATAATAATTGAAACTACCAGCCCAACTAAAAAACTCATTTTTCTGGCAACCCTGAATATCTTATATGCTTCTCTATTCTTTTCGGCTGCTATTTTATCAGCAATCAATTTGGCCAGAGCTACTGGAATACCTGATCGTGAAACAACCAGCAAAACAGTATAAATTGGATAGGCCATTTGATAAAGCCCCATTCCTTCTGCTCCAATTATTCTAGTCAAGATCACTCGGTAACCAAAACCCATTACTCTGGCAGCCAGACCGGCGGCCGTTAGAATTGCTGCTCCTTTTATAAAACTGCCTCGCTCATTATTTTCTGACATTTTTTCCACCCTTTGAGATTTTCCTGTTTTAAATTGCTTAGTTTTAACAATTAAGTTTAAATATTTTTGAGATCTTTTAACATTTTTAAAAGTTGTTTATCTATATTTTCCGGATCATCAATTTTAATTAACAACTGTGGCTTCTTAGCTGATTTAATCTTTATTTTTCTTCTGTACATCTTACTAAATTCCACCAGCTGGCTACCATCCACAAGCTTCGAACTAATAAATCGACATTTTATTTTACCACTATCCTCTTTAATTAAATCGATATTTAGTTCTGCTGCCAGGAATTTTAAGCGAGCTGTATTAACCAGGCGCATTACTTCTACAGGTGGTTCCCCAAATCTATCAATCAGTTCATCAATAGTATCCAGAGCATCCGCTTCATTTTCGATAGATTTAATTTTTTTATAGATCTCAATTTTTCTAGCTTCATATTTAATATAATCATCTGGAATGTAGGCATCTAAATTAAGATCAATCTCCACTTCAATTTTCTTCTTATCTTTTTCACCCTTAAGTTCTTCAATTGTTCCTTCTAATAATTTAGTATATAAAGAAAATCCAACAGCTGCAATATGCCCACTTTGCTCAGGTCCCAATAAATTACCTGCTCCCCTGATTTCCAGATCACGCATAGCAATTTTAAAACCAGATCCCAGGGAAGAAAATTCTTTAATTGCCTCCAGCCTTTTTTCAGCGACTTCAGGTAAGATTCTATCTCTTTCGTAGAGCAAATAAGCATAAGCTATCCTATTTGTACGACCAACTCTACCTCGAAGCTGATAAAGTTGGGATAAGCCCATCTTATCAGCATGATTAATTATAATTGTATTTACATTAGGAATATCCAGACCGGTTTCAATAATAGTTGTACAAACTAAAATATCAAACTTTTGATGATAAAAATCATACATTATCTTTTCCAGTCTTTTTTCATTCATCTGACCATGAGCAACAGCTATTTTGGCTTCTGGCATTAATTTCTGCAGTTTACCAGCAGTTTTTTCAATATCTTTAACCCGATTATGAACAAAATATACCTGTCCCTGTCGAGCTAACTCTCTTCGTATAGCACTGGCAATTAATTCTTTATTATATTCTTTAATAAAAGTTCTAATTGGATACCTGTTTTCAGGCGGAGTCTCTATCAAACTCATATCACGAACTCCAACTAATGCCATATGAAGAGTTCTTGGGATTGGAGTTGCAGTCAGAGTTAATACATCAACATTTCTTTTTAAGTCTTTCAACTTTTCTTTATGAGTAACTCCAAACCGCTGTTCCTCATCAATAATCAAAAGGCCTAAATCATCAAAAATAACATCTTTGGATAAAAGTCGATGAGTTCCAATTAAAATATCTATTTCGCCTTTAATTAATTTTTTTAATGTCTTTTTCTGTTCAGCAGCAGTACTAAATCTGCTTAACATTCCGATCTGAACAGGGAAATCCTCAATTCTTTCTGTAAAAGTATTATAGTGCTGTTGAGCCAGAATAGTTGTCGGTACTAAAACTGCAGTCTGTTTACTGTCAAGTGCTGCTTTAAAAGCAGCTCTAATAGCAACTTCAGTTTTTCCATAACCAACATCTCCACATAATAATCTATCCATTGGTTTTTCAGATTCCATATCAGTTTTGACTTCTTCAATTGCCTCTTTTTGATCAGGAGTTTCTTCAAAAGGAAAAGAATCTTCAAATTCCTGCTGCCAGACATCATCTTCAGAAAATTGATAACCAGTAAGGGTTTCTCGTTCAGCATAAAGTTCTAACAAACCAACTGCCATTTCCTCAACCGATTTTTGAACCTTTTCTTTAACCTTTTTCCAATCACTACTTCCTAATTTATAAAGTTTCGGATTACCAGCATCTGAGCCAATATATTTTTGAACAAGATTTATTTTTTCTGTTGGCACATAAAGCTTATCTTCACCTGCATATTTTAGCACGAGATAATCTTTATGCTGGCCCTGAATTTCAAGAGTTTTAACACCCAGATATTTACCAATTCCATGATTTTCATGAACAACATAATCTCCAGCTTTTAAATCGTTGACACTGGAAATTTCAACACCATCTTCAAAATCACCAATTTTTCTTTTTCGTTTTTGCTCATTTCCGAAAACCTCTTTATCGCTAAAAACAGCCAACTTAATATCGTTAAAAATAAAACCCTCAGCTAAACTATCAGGAAAAATAACAATTCTGCTTTCATTAAAGTTATCACCAACAAGCAGATTCTTTTCTTCCAGAAACATTTTTACTCTTCTTTTTTTGCTGGCAGAATTTAAAGTAATTGCAATCCGATACTTTTTTTGCAAAAGTTCAATTATTTTTTCACTAAATAATTCCAATTGACCGTGAAAAGGCTCTAACGATGATGTTTTAAAGTGAATATCATTTTCTTTGGCTTTTTGATCTTCAAATTCTGAATTGATATCAACTACCCGATTTTTAGATATTTCATTTTCAAATTGAATATCAGTAATAAAATTATTTAGATATTCGGGAAATACCATTCCTTGTTCTAAAAGCCTGGTATGCGTTTCAGTAATTTCCTGATAATAATCATGTGTAAGCTGCTTAATTTTATTTGGTCGAACAGCGAAAATTAAACTTTCTTCTAGATAATCAAAAAAGCTGGCAGTCTGATCATAATAAAATGGTAAAAACTGCTCAAAACCTGGAAAACGATGTTTTTCCTTTAATTCTTCCAGCATTTTTTTAGCTTTATCCCTCAAGTAAGAAGCCTCTTCTTGATAATCATTTTCTGCCAGTCTTGTGACAGCTGCCGAATAAGCAGCTTCCAGCTTAGGACAGGCTCTATTAATGACTTTCTCATCAATCACCAGATTGGCAAAAGGAGGAATTGTAATTTGTTCTACTTCTTTTTTTGAACGCTGAGCTGTTAAATCAATTTTCCGAATCGAATCAACTTCATCTCCAAAAAGTTCAATTCTAAAAGGCTGTTCATCTAAAAGTGTAAACACATCAATTATACCACCGCGAATACTATATTGACCTGGAGCTTCAACCATTTCTTCCCTTTTGTAACCAAGTGCAAAAAGCTGCTGCCGCAGTTTCTCAATATTAATTTCACTTCCATTTTTGATATTTATACTTTTTTGCTGATAAATGTCTTTTGGCGGTAGTTTTTTAAAAACAGCAGCCGGGGTTGTTAAAATAATTTTCTTCTTTTGATCAATTGAAAAGATCAGCTCTGTCAAAACTTTTGTCCGCTCACTCATTGTTGTTAAATCAGGCATCAACTGCTCATGAGGCAGTATTTCCTCTTCCGGAAAAACTAAAAATTCGTCTTTCCCGATCAAGCGGATTAAATCCTCCTGCATCTGCTGCAGATAATAATTATCTGGCAAAAAGAAAATTATGTCTTTATCTGATTTTTTTAAAAAATTAACAGCAAAATAAGAAATTCTACTTCCGCTTAAACCACTTATAGATTGAGCAGAATTATTTATATTTTTCGCAATTTTTTTAAATTTTTGGTTTTCCAATAATAAATCTTTAAAATTCATCTGAATACTGCTCCTTAAACAAAAAATCTTTACCTCAATATTTTCTAAATTATATACTTTTATACATTTAACTATAAAAAATGGCAAAATAGCCCCTACATAAAATGTACGGGCTTGTTATCCATTATATTTATTCATTGCTTTCATTATATCTTCTTTTAACATTAATTCAACAGCTGAAGCAGCATCTGCAACTACTTTTTTGGAGATATCCTTTTCCTCTCCTGTGAAAGTTGTCAGAACAAAATCTGGTACTGGAACATTTTCTGGCGGTCTACCAATACCTATTTTTAATCTTTTAAATTCATCTGTTTTCAGACTGTTAATAATTGACTTGATTCCATTATGACCACCACTACCACCATTTTGTTTAAATCGAATCTTACCTAAATCAAGATCTAAATCATCATGAATTACCAGCAGATCTTCGGCCTCTATCTGAAAATAGTCCAGCAGCTTATATACTGGCTGACCGCTTTTATTCATATATTTCATTGGCTGGAAAAGTATAATTTTTTCTCCACCAAAGAAAAAGTCACCTACAAGTCCATCAAACTTATAACTGCTATTAACTTTAAATCTAGCTGCTAATTCTGAAATAACCATAAATCCTATATTATGTCTGGTGCTAGCATATTTTTCACCCGGGTTTCCAAGACCAGTGATTACTTTCAAACTTCAAACCTCCATTAATAAATTGAAGCGCAGCTAATTAAGCCGCGCCCAATATCTTTGCTAAAATTATTCCTGTGGCTCTTCCTCTTCTTCTGCTTCTTCGCCTTCTTCTTCCTCTTCTTCGCCAATAACTTCTGGCTCTAAGAATTCTTCCTCTTCCTCTTCTACCTCTTCTTCGACAAGTTCGGTAGGAGTAACAACAGTTACAATAACTTCGTCACTGTCAGTTACAAGGTCAATCCCTTCAGGAAGATCCAGATCAGCAACAGATAAAGACTGTCCAACCTCAAGTTCAGAAATATCAATAGTAATTTCTTCTGGGATTTCAGCCGGTAATGCATCAATTTCAATTTCGCGCAAGAGCTGCTGTAATACTCCCCCGTCACGAACACCAACAGCATCTCCTTCTAAATGCATTGGTACAGAAACAGTAATTTTTTCGTCCATAGAAATAAACTGAAAATCAACATGCATCAGATTCTGTTTAATAACATCTTTCTGATAATCTTTAATGATTACAACTGCTTCATCTTCTCCTCCATCTTCTCCGACAAAAGTCAGATCAAAGATAGCATTAGAATGGAGAAGCTTTTCAATATCCAGTGGATCTACTTTAATAGATCTTGGTTCATTTCCTCTTCCATAAACAACACCAGGAATAAGTCCGTTTCTTCTTATTTTACGGGCTACTCCCTTTCCAGTTTCAGTCCTTAGTTCAGCTTCAATAGAATGTCTCTCCATGACTATCCTCTCCTTGCATAAATTAAATTTTAAGCCAGATTATTTGCTAATACTGGCAGGTCTGCGTTAAATAAGACATAACAAATTTTATTATAACATCAAAGCTCAGTTTGAGCAAGTGTTTTAGAAAAATTATTTAAAATAATACACTAACAGATAAATCTTTAAAAATACGATCAATAGCCTCTCCAACCAGGGGAGCGACCGAAAGCACTTCTAAATTATCAAGATCATAATCTTTTTGAGCTATTGTATTGGTAACAATTATTTTAGTTATTGGTGCATTTTTAAGGCGCTCAATAGCCGGCCCTGAAAATAATGCGTGAGTGCCACAGGCATATACTTCTTTAGCACCTTTATCTTTGAGTACTTCAGCTGCAGCAGTTATTGTACCTGCAGTATCAATAATATCATCAAAGAGTATAACATTTTTACCATCGACTTCTCCAATAATATTCATAACCTCTGCTACATTTGGTTTAGGCCTTCTTTTATCAATGATTGCCATTGGAATATTTAAACTTTCAGCAAATGAGCGAACTCTTTTTACTGACCCAACATCAGGAGCAACAGCAATCAAATCAGACCGATCAAAATCCTTAAAGTAATCAACCATAATCGGTGATGCATACAGATGATCAACAGGTATATCAAAAAAGCCCTGAATCTGAGGTGCATGAAAATCAATAGAAAGTACTCTTCTAGCACCTGCCTGAGTTAACAAATTTGCTACCAATTTAGAAGTAATTGGATCTCTGGGTCTAGCTTTCCTGTCCTGGCGAGCATAACCATAATATGGTATCACCGCAGTTATTCTCCTTGCAGAAGCTCTCCTTAAGGCATCAATAATAACCAGCAGTTCCATCAAATTTTCATTAACAGGAGGTGATGTCGGCTGAACAACAAAAACGTCAGCACCTCTTACAGTTTCGTAAGTACGAACACCGATTTCACCATCTTTAAATCTTGTTACATCCGCATTAACCAATTCTGTCCCCAGATAATCACAGAGATCCTGGGCTAATTCAGGATGCGAGTTACCTGCAAATATTTTCAATTGTTCACTATAACTGGACATTTTTTGACCTCCTGGCTTATTTCTTTTATTTAATAATCAGCTTATTTGTCTGGATTATAAATCCGAGCCGGAACTCCCATTACGGTATCACCAGATTTAACATTTTTAGTAACTACTGACCCTGCAGCTGTTTTGGCATTATCTCCAATTTTTAGAGGAGCGATCAAAATAGAATCACTACCAATAAAAACATCACTGCCAATTTCAGTTTTAAACTTATTTTTTCCATCATAATTAGCAAATATTGTACCGGCACCTATATTAGTTCTCTCACCAATTTCGGCATCTCCAGCATAACAAAAATGGGGCACCTTAGCTCCACTTTTAACTGTTGTTTTTTTAAGTTCTACAAAATCACCAATTTTACAGTTGTCTTCCACTGTGGAACCGGGTCTTAAATAGGCAAAAGGACCAACATTAGTTCCAGATCCAACTTTACTTTCCTTTATAATAGTATTTGAAAGTATTTCAACATTTTTTCCAATGGCTGCATCCTTTAATTTGCAATTTGGATTGATAATTGTATTTTGAGCAATTTTAGTTTTCCCTTCCAGATAATTGAAAGGATAAATTGTAACATCCTGATCAATCTCTACCTCAGCATCTATATATGTAGTATCTGGATCAATAATAGTCACACCATTAGCCAGATGTTGATCAATAATTCTTTTTCTCAAAATTTTTTCTGCTTCCGCCTGCTGTTTGCGGGTATTAATCCCTATAATTTCATCAGAATCCTGAACAATATATGTATTTATCTTTTTATCTTTATTTACAGCAAATTCTATAATGTCAGTTAGATAATATTCCTGCTGTGCATTATCATTATTCATATTTGCCATAAAATCTCTGAGCAGAGAACTATCTATACAGTTTACACCACTGTTGATCTCCTTTATTCGTCTGGTTTCTACATCAGCATCTTTTTCTTCCACTATTGCAGTTAAATTACCCTCTTCATCTTTAACAATTCTTCCATAGCCTTCAGGTTCATCAAAGATAGCTGTCATAACTGTTAGATCAGAATTACTCTGCTGATGTTTTTTAACAAATTCTTTGATAGTTTTTTTTCTTAGTAAAGGGGTATCTCCATAAAGAATCAACACCGGACCATCATAATCTGCAAAATAACTCTCCGCCTGTTTTACAGCATGACCGGTACCCAACTGTTCAGACTGAATAACATAATTTAAATCCCATTTATATTTATCTAAATCTTCAAGTTCAGATTGAACCACTTCTTTTTGATGACCAATCACATTAACAATTTTACTATTTAAACCATCCAGAGTATTTAAAACATGCTTGATAATCGCCTTGCCTGCAACTGGATGTAATACCTTGATTTTATCAGATTTCATTCTGGTTCCTTTGCCAGCAGCCAGAATAATACTTAAAAGATCTGCCATCTATAGTTTCCTCCCTTTAAATAAGGAATAAATGTTATTTCTATTATTAAACATTATTTCCTGACTCTACTTCCCATCTTAGTTCTTTAATCGCTTGAAGTATAACAGAGAATTAAACTTTTGTCAAGATTATAAAAGGGTCTTAAAAAAATAACACTACCTTAATTAAGGTAGTGTTATTTTAAAGATTATAACCATAACCCAATCATTTTAATTAAGCACTTGCCAGCAGTTCATCAAACTTTTCTAAAACTTCGTTTTCCATTAAATCCCTCAACTTTGTGGAAATTGGAAAGCAGATATCCTGATAGTCTCCGTTCCGCTTTCTTCTTGCAGGCATGGAAAGGAAAATCCCGTTTTTTCCTTCAATAACCCGCATATCACGCACAACAAAAGAATCATCAAATGTTACTGTTGCATAAGCCTTGACCATACTTCCATTAATCTCAACCGGAAAAACTCTGACATCTGTAATTTCCATAAATACACCGCCTTTGGAATTATTTGTTAATACCATTATAATTCCATTATATGTAAATGTCAAGTTTTATTGTGATATTTTTCAATAAATTTCCATAACTCATCCTTTTCAGGGACTTTAAATTCTTTTTTTATTCCTTTCTCTTCTATATAAGTCCCGGATTCGATCATTCGTCCAACCCGAATCAGTTTCAAATCTGTATCTGCAAAAATAGCGGCCAGATCAATTTCTGGCGCTGCTGCCATTAACATTGAACCAGAAGAAATTAAAGCAGCTGGATCCAAGTGCAACTTAGTACAAACTTCCTCAACTTCGGGGGGAATCCAAAAATTATCTTTTTCAATAACATAACCCAACTGTGCTGCTGCTGCCATTTCAGAAATCGCACCATAGACTCCACCTTCTGTAACATCATGCATTGCTTTTACTCCATTTTTTCTAGCTATTCTACTTTCAGGAAGTACACTTAATAATTTTAAATAGTTGGATAGCTGGTTCAAAGTATCTCTACTGACACCCTTTTTAAGTAAAAATTCTCTATAATCACTGGCCAAAATATAACTTCCTTCTATACCCATTCCTTTAGAAATATAGAGTATATCTCCAGCTTCTGCAGCAGAACTGGAAGCCAACTCTTCTTTTTGAGCCCTGCCCATTGCCGAAATAGTAATTATTGGCTTTTGAACAAGATCTGTAATTTCTGTATGACCTCCAAGAACTTCTATCTCCATTGCAGCAGCTGTTTCTACTATTTCTTCCATTATTTTCTCAGCTCTACTTTCGGCCAGACTGGGGGGCAAAAACAAAACAACCTGAATTCCAAACGGTTCAGCACCAGCTGCAGCAATATCATTACAGGCTACATTAACCGCCAGATAACCTGCATTTTTTTCTGCTCCCGTTATCGGATCAGAAGAGACTACGAGTAAATAGTCTCCCAGATCAATCACTGCACTATCCTCTCCCGGGCCAGCTGATACAATAACATCTGAACGAAAATGTTTTATCTTATCGAGAATCGTTTTTTTTAATTTATTTCCTGCAAGTTTACCAATTTCCAAAACTATCACTTCCCAAAATAATTATCGAGATGGTGAGAAAGTGGAATTGCCAGCACTCCACCAATTAACATTTGAGCAAAATCAATTCCAATCTCAGGCAAGACAACTGCCCAGCTTAATAAAAAAGCTTTAGCAATTGCATAGCCAAGAATCATTACATTTCCACCAACAATTATTGCAAATATTTTTCTATCAAATTTCTTCTCATTCTGACTGGAAATTTTCCCTACCAGCAAACCCTCTAAACCTTTAATTACAAAGGTAAAAGGAGCCCAGATTGAATAACCAAGAATAATATCCATCAGAGCCGAACCAACTCCACCTGCAATCCCACCTGCTTTAGCCCCAAAAGTTAAGGCAATAGTATAAATAGCAACTTCTCCCAGATTAAAATAAGAACTACTGGGACCAGGGATATGTAAATAAGTTGCAACAGCAGTAAAGGCAATAAAAAGGGCTAAAAATGATAGGGAACGTGTGTCAAGATTACTTAATTTAATTTTTTTTAAATGATCCTGAATATTTTCTCTACCTTCCATGCTTATTCCTCCCAACTAATATTAATAGGTTGTTAAGTATTGATCAATCTCCCAACTGTGAACCTGTTTTTTATAAACTGACCATTCTATTTTCTTAGCTTCAACTAAATGATTAAAGATATGTTCGCCCAGAGTTTCCCGCATGAATTCACTTTCCTGGAAATGTTTGAGAGCTTCATCCATAGAAGAAGGTAAACTGCTGATGCCCCTGGATTTCCTTTCCTTATAATTCATCTCATATATATTATCTGTTGTTTGTTCCCCTGGATCAATTTTATTCTTAATTCCATCCAGGCCAGCTCTCAACATTACAGCTGTTGCAAGATATGGATTGGCTGCCGGGTCAGGATTTCTCAGTTCTAATCTGGTTCCATTTCCTCGAGCGGATGGGACTCTAACTAAAGCACTACGATTTTGAGTCGACCAGGATATGTAAACCGGGGCTTCATAACCAGGAACAAGCCTTTTATAAGAATTAATTGTGGGATTTAAAATAGCTGTTGTCTCTTTAGCATGTTTCAATAAACCACCTATATAATAATATGCTATTTCACTTAAACCATGCTCATCCTCAGGATCATAAAAGGCATTTTTGCCATTTCTATATAGTGATTGATGTACATGCATTCCAGAACCACTTTCACCATAAATTGGTTTAGGCATAAAAGTTGCATGCAGGTTATGCTGCATAGCAATAATTTTAGTAACGAACTTAAATGTCGCAATATTATCTGCTGTTCGCAGAACAGGTGTGTATTTAAAATCAATTTCGTGTTGGCCTGGAGCTACTTCATGATGAGCTGCTTCAACTTCAAAGCCCATCTTCTTAAGAGCAAGTACTGTATCTCGACGTGCTTCTCCTCCCAAGTCAACTGGAGATAAATCAAAATACCCACCTTTATCATGAGTGTTTGTTGTTGGATTACCATGCTCATCTTTTTCAAATAAGAAAAATTCTGGTTCGGGTCCAGCAAACATTTCATAACCCATTTCTTCAGCTTCTGCCATTGCTCTTTTTAAAGCTCCACGCGGACAACCAACAAAAGGTTCTCCATCAGGTAAATAAATATCACACATCATCCTTGCTGTACAACCACCACTAGTTCCCCACGGGAAAATTGTAAAAGTATCATAGTCAGGTTTTAAATACATATCGGATTCGTGGATACGCGTATAACCCTCAATAGATGAACCATCAAACATAATCTTGCCATCAAGCGCCTCCGGCAACTGTTCAATTGTAATCGCCACATTCTTAATAATACCTAAAATATCAACAAACTGTAGGCGAATAAACTCAACATTATTTTCTTCAGCAATCTTTAATATCTTCTCTCTACTAAATTTTTCCATTTATTCTTCCTCCTCCTTAGAATATTCTTTATTACTCCGGGAAAGTTTTTTCATCAACTCAGAACGATTGGAAACAGGGTAAAGTGAATCCAGATCAACATCTGAATAATAATCATAATTATCATCAAAGTCAACATCGTCTTCTATATTTTGTTCCAGTGCTGGAGCACTTAATTTAGAACGAATGGTTTCAATACTATTTCCAGCAGCAAGGAGCTCTTTGATTTTAACTAATCTCTTAATATCGCTTACCGAAAAAAGGCGTTGATTCCCACTACTGCGGGCAGGAAAGATCAAATCCTGCTCATCATAATAACGAATTTGCCTGGAGCTTAAGCCCGTTTTTTGTTTTGCTTCCCTCATCGTAATGTTTTTCCCTTTTTTCATTCTTATCACTACTCCCAAAGTCCTAATAATTATTGCAGAAAGTATAACACGAAATCAAATTGATGTCAATCTCATGTTAGCTTTTAATTTTTTTAGCTAATTTTTGAATAATTTAATAACTATCAATTGTTTTAACTACTGTCACAAAATCATTTTTACGAGGCCAGTTTGCTGCAACTTTTTCTGCCTGCTCTCTACTGTTATAAATAGAAAAGACTGTAGGGCCACTACCAGAAAGCATTGTAAAAGCAGCCTTTGTATTATTTAATATATTTTTTATCTCCTTGATTTCCGGACAAATTTTTTCAGCAGCTTTCTTCAGATCATTTTTGTAATCAAGATTCCAATCAGGTTCCTCTTTATTCTTTAAATTAGCTAGAACTGACTTAAAATCAAATTTTTCATATCCTTCTAATTCATCATATAATTTATAGACTGCCGGTGTCGAAATTTTAAAGGATGGAGTCACCACAACCAGATATTTTTCTCCAATAAAGGGTAGTTTCTCTAAAATTTCTCCTCTGCCAGAAGCATACACAGTTCCCCCTTCCAGACAGTAAGGTACATCAGAACCAATATCTGCCAGAGAGTTTCGTATTTTATTTAAATCTGGCTTAAGTTCAAATAATAAATATAAACCCCTCATAACTGCCGCAGCATCTGCACTACCCCCTGCCATTCCCGCAGCAATAGGTATATTTTTTTCAATATATATTTCAACTCCCTGCTTGAGTTCAGGATTTAGTTCAAAGAAAATTTCTGCGGCCTGATAAGCTAAATTCTCTTTATTAGTAGGCAACTCAGTCTGGGAACTTTTTACAATAATTCCTCCACTTTTCTTTTTTAATTTTATTCTATCAGCCAGGCTTATACTCTGCATAATCATCTGTAATTCATGAAAACCATCTTTTCTAAGTCCTCTAACATGTAGAGCAAGATTTATTTTTGCCGGTGCTTTTACATATATTTCTCGCATAATTCTCCTCCGATTTATATTTTTTATTAATAACTTTTCAAATAGCTATTTAAATTAATTAAAGTTTGTGATAACATTACTTAAAAGAATTCGACTATCAGTCAGATTTGGCTGATTAAACAAAAAGAAAGGAGTGTTTCTCTTGCAAACAAATCAGATGATAAAAGCTGCTCTAATGGCAGCACTAACAGCAGTAGGTGCATACATTATAATTCCAGTTGGACCAGTACCAATAACTCTGCAAACTTTCTTTGTTCTACTTTCAGGAAGACTACTTGGAAAAAAATACGGTGTTTTATCTCAAGTTACATATCTTTTACTGGGAGCTTTTGGTTTGCCTATCTTTTCTGGTGGCCAGGGTGGTCTGGGCGTAATTGCAGGACCTACCGGTGGTTTCTTAATTAGTTTTGTAGTTGCAGCCTGGATTGCAGCCCACCACAGCAGTAATAATAAAAAATACTTTTTGATACTTACTGCTGCTGTATTAAGTAATTATATCATTGGTAGTATCTACTTTAGTTTTGTAACAGATACAGGTTTACTTGCAGCGCTTAATATGACTGTAATACCTTTCATCCCCGGAGATTTTGCAAAAATAGTTCTGGTTTTAATCTTAGCCCCGGTAATTGAAAAACGGCTTTCCTTTAATAAAAGCAGATAAATTTCTCTGCCTTAGAAAATAAATGCCACCTGAATAATTCAGGTGGTTTTGTTTTTAAATATTATAATTAGAATAACCGCATAATTATCTAAAAGGCAAATTATTGAAATCAAAAATACGCATTCTCATCTGTGGGATAAAATAAAAGGGCTGTTGATTGACAAGCAGATAAATTAAATATAATGATAGACCAATAACAATAATGGGAACGATAAACCAGAAACTGCTTTTCTGTAATAAAATATGCAAACCAAATATAATCAATAATACAGGCCAGTAACTGCGTATAAATAAGAATATATTAAAATTATACTCACCAAGAGAATCTCCCAGAAATATAATACCTGCAAAAATTAAAATGAGGGCAATTAAACTGCGGTCCCTATTATCTGTCATTATTATCACCCTTAAGCATCAGTGCTCCAGCGGCAATTAAAATTAAAGGCCAGTATTTTTCCCAGTACAAAGTTGGAATCCAGATATCAACTAAAAAAATAGACCCAACCAAAATCATGATTATTGCAAATAGTTTGCGGCGATTGTTACTGTTTTCAGGACTATGATTTTGATACTGCTCATAATATCTTTTTTCATTTTCTTTTCTGGACTCATAATCTTCACTGTTTTTTTGGGCTCTCTCCTGCTTATCGTCCTGCTCTTGATTAAGGCTTTCCTGAGATTTTTTATCTTCTATATAATAATCATCTGGCATTCTGTATTCATTTTTCACCGGCTCTTCAGACATTACAAGCCAGGCAATAATATAAGCAATCAAACCTACTCCCTGAAATAAAAATATAAATAAAACTGCAAGTCGTATTAAAGAAGAATCTACGTTAAAATAATCTGCCAGTCCTCCACAGACTCCGGCAATCATCCGGTCATCACGAGAACGATATAATTTTTTTGACATTATAAATCTTCCTTTCATTATTTAAATAGTTTATAGGACAATAACTAAAATATGTTAAAGAATCATTTCTGATTATAGTATCGCAGATTTCAGAGCTCTTGTCAAAGAAAAAAGCCGGGTTAATCCCCGACTTTAAGTAAACTATTCATTTTTTATAATAGACTAAAATTTAATATTTTTATTCAGCCAGTTTGGTAGAAAACTGCTCATTATATAACTGAGCATATTCTCCTCTGTTTTTAATTAATTCTTGATGCTTCCCTCGCTCAACTATTCCTTCTTCAGTTAAAACAATAATCTGATCAGCATTTATCACTGTCGAAAGTCGATGAGCAATAACCAGGGTAGTTCGTCCCTCTGCCAGTTTTTCTAAAGATTTCTGAATAATTTTTTCACTGCGATTATCGAGAGAAGATGTTGCCTCATCCAGAATTAGAATAGGAGGATTTTTCAAAAATGAACGCGCAATAGAAATTCTCTGTTTCTGTCCTCCAGAAAGTTTAACTCCTCTTTCCCCAATATCAGTATCATAACCTTCACTTAAATTTAAAATAAAATCATGTGCATTGGCTTTTTTCGCTGCTTCAATAATATCCTCATCTGAAGCACCTGCTGTCCCATAGGCAATATTTTCTCTAACTGTACCATTAAAAAGAAAAACATCCTGCTGCACAATTCCAATATTACGGCGCAGTGATTCTAAAGTCACATTTTTAATATTAGTATTGTCAATAGAAAGACTACCACTATCAATCTCATAAAATCTGGGCAGTAGTTTAGTTAAAGTTGATTTACCTGCTCCAGAAGGTCCAACAAAAGCTACTGTTTTACCCGGTTCAATCCTTATATTAATATTGCTCAGTACCTTTTCATGGTTATCATAACCAAAGGTAACATCCTCATATTTTATAAGTCCAGCAACACCTTTTAGCTCCCGAGCATCAGGATGGTCAACTATTTCTGGGTCAACCTCTAAAAGTTCTTTGAAGCGGCTGAATCCAGACATTCCGCGCTGTAGCTGTTCATTAAAGTTAACCAATCTTCTAATTGGATTCATAAACATGTCAACATAAAATAAAAAAGCAACCATCTGACCAACCGAAAGACTACCATTATAAATAAAATAGCCTCCAGCAGCCAGGGTACTTAAACGAATTAGATTAATAAAAAGATTCATACCGGAATGGAATTGTGCCATGTTTTTCATAGCCCATTCTCGAGAACGTCGATAATTATGATTACCCTCACAAAACTTTTCATTTTCGTAATCTTCATTTGTAAAAGATTTAACTACTCTAATTCCACTTAAACTATCTTCAATTATTGTATTTACCTCAGCCATCTTTTCTCTGATAACTTTAAAAGCATTATACATTTTTTCTCCTAAATGCAGAGAAAAGAAAAACATAACCGGGATTAAAGCAAAAGTTACCAGGGCCAGCTGCCAGTGCATAGTTACCAGAATTGAAAAAGACCCAATTAATAACATAGCCGAAATCAATACATCCTCAGGGCCATGGTGAGCCAGTTCTGAAATGTTATTTAAATCATTAACAACCCTGGACATCAAATATCCTACTTTATTATTATCATAAAACTTAAAGGACAATTTTTGCAGATGGGTAAATAGATCAGAACGCATATCTGTTTCCATTCTAATTCCAACCACATGTCCCCAATAGTGAACTATATATTGGAATAAAAAACGCAGAATATACAGAACAAGCAAAATAATCGCAATTCTTATTATCATGTTTGCATTACGCTGAGGAAAATAATCATCAATCAGACGCTGAACATAAACTGGATAGACAAGGTCAATACCGGACATTAAAATAGCACAGCTAATATCGACTAAAAATAATTTCCAGTGATTTTTATAATAACTAAAAAACTTTTTTAACATCTATAAAAATACCCCCTTTTTTATTTACTAATTAGAAATTTTATCACAGTAGTTTTGTTATTGCAATTACTATTTTAAGTAAAAAAAGTGCACTCCTTGATAGAGTACACTTTTATTAATAACTATTAAATTATTTTTTTCTAATTTATTCTAATTCAGTCCATTCTCCAGTTTTCATATAAACTGTTCTCTCACAAATATTGGTAGAATGGTCACCTATTCTTTCTAAAAATCGACTAATAAACATCAGTGAAGTTCCCTGCTCAATTGTCGCACAGTCATTTTCCATAACTGTTAGCAGTTCAGAATTGATCTGCTCATCTAGACGATCTACAGCTTCATCTCTAGCTGCAACTTGTTTTGCTTTTTCAATATCCATATCAACAAAAGCTTCTAAACTTTCTCGCAACCTCTGGACAACAATATCCCTCATACCAGGTAGATCCTGCATTTCTTTAATTAGGGGTTGGTCACCAATTTCTTTTACTTTATAGGCAATATTTGAAGCATTATCACCAATTCTTTCCAGATCAGTCACTAACTTGGAAATAACAATAATTTTTCGCAAATCAATTGCCACTGGCTGCTGGAGAGCAATCAAACGGGTACATTTTTCTTCTATATCTAGTTCATAGTCATCAATTATATCATCATCTTTAATTACTTCATCAGCAAGCTTAATATCTTTGTTCATTAAAGCTTCAATACTCTTACTTATACTTTCACCAACAACACTTCCCATTTTTAACATTTCATTTTCTAAATCTTTCAGTTCTGTATGAAAAGCCTTACGAGATTCATTCATTTTTACTATATACCTCCTTCAAGCTATTTTTAAAATAATAAATAGCTCCTAACTTAATAATAAACTCAGATTTGATTTTAACCAAAACGACCTGTTATATAATCTTCTGTCCGCTGGTCAGATGGATTTTCAAATATCTTATCAGTCTGATCAAATTCAACCAGATCTCCCATCAAAAAGAAGCCGGTATTATCGGAAACACGCGCCGCCTGCTGCATACTGTGGGTAACAATTACAATAGTATAATTATTCTTTAGCTCATCTATTAAATCTTCAATTTTAGCTGTTGCTACTGGGTCAAGGGCTGAAGCCGGCTCATCCATTAATAAAACTTCAGGTTTAACTGCCAGAGCTCTAGCAATACAAAGTCTCTGCTGCTGTCCTCCAGAAAGACCCAGAGCTGAATCATCAAGCCTGTCTTTCACTTCCTCATATAAGGCAGCCCCCTTTAAACTTTCAATTACAATTTCTTCTAATTTATCTTTGTCCTTAAGGCCGTGAATTCTGGGCCCATAGGCGACATTATCAAATATTGATTTCGGAAACGGATTAGGCTGCTGAAAAACCATTCCAACTCTTTTTCTTAATTCAACTACATCAACATTTTCCTTGTAAATATTTTCATTATCAAAAAGAACTTCTCCCTCTACCCTGCTACCCTCAATAAGGTCATTCATTCTATTTAAAGTCCGCAAAAATGTTGATTTACCACAACCTGAAGGCCCAATTAAAGCAGTTACTTTATTTGATTCAAGCGGTATATTAATATTTTTTAGAGCCTGAAAATCATCATAATAAAAATCAAGATTTTTTACTTCCATTTTAATTTCACTCATAAATTTACTCCTTCCAGCTTAATTTGTATTCTTTTTGCTAAATTTAATTCTCATAAAAATAGCAACTAAATTAATCAATAAAACTAATACCAGTAATACTACAGCTGTACCATAAGCAATTGGAATCTGCTTTTGGGGAAAAGTACCGGTAGCAACCAGTGCATAAATATTATATGGTAAGGCCATTACTTCTGAAAATACTGAGTTGGGAAGACGCATTGAAAAGAAAGTAGCTGCCGTAAAAATTATAGGTGCCGTCTCCCCAGCTACACGTCCTACTCCCAGTATACACCCAGTTAAAATTCCGGGCAATGCAGCTGGTAAAACTACATTTTTTATCGTCTGCCATTTAGTTGCCCCCAGTGCCAGAGAAGAACTTCTGTATTCATCGGGAACTGACATTAATGCTTCTTCTGAAGCTCGAATTATAGTTGGCAAAATAACAATAGCCAGCGTAAGAGCTCCTGATAAAATGGAAACTCCAAAATTAAGATATTTTACAAAGATAGATAGACCAAAAAGCCCAAATACAACTGAGGGTACACCTGCTAAATTATTAACACCTATTCTAATTATTCTAATTAATTTTCCTTTTTTGGCATATTCAGTCATATATATTGCTGCAAAGACTCCAAGCGGGGTAGCAACTAAAATTGCTCCACTAACCAGATAAAAAGAACCAACAATTGCCGGTAAAATTCCACCCTCTGTCATTCCGTTCTTAGGCATAGAGGTTAAGAATTCCCAACTAATTACCCCCAGACCTCTTTTAAAGATAAAAAATATAATTACGCCCAGGACAGCTATTGAAGACAGCATTAATAATCCCAAAATACTAAATACTATTTTTTCTACTGCTTTTCTTTTAGTTAATTTATTTTCCATTATTCTCCACTCACCTTTTTCTTAAATCTCTGCTGAGCAAAATCTGCAAAGATATTAAAAATAAGAGTTATTAAAAATAAAATTATTGCTATTCCAAATAATGCCTGATAATGCTCACTTCCAACCGGAGCTTCTCCCATTTCGGCAGCAATTGTTGCAGTCATTGGCCTAACAGGTTTTAAAATATTACTTGGAAACAGCGAAGCACCCCCAGCAACCATTAAAACTGTCATTGTTTCTCCAATGGCTCTTCCCATTCCTAAAATTACAGCTGTCACAATACCAGAAGAAGCTGTGGGAAGTATAACTCTGAACATGGTTTCTAATCTATTAGCCCCTAAAGCCAGGGAGGCATCTCTGAAATTTTGAGGAACTGCTGTAATTGCATCTTCTGCCAGACTAACAATTGTCGGCAAAGCCATAATTCCCAGCATTATCATTGCATTTAAAGCAGTTAATCCGGTAGGCAGGCCAAAAACTTCTCTTAAAAATGGACCTAAAATCTTCATTCCAAATAGTCCATAGATAACAGAAGGCACTCCAGCCAGCATTTCTATTGTTGGCTTAACAATATTCTTAAATTTTTTGGGCAAAATATAAGCAATATGAATTGCAGATGCAACTCCAAAAGGAACTGCAATAACCATTGCTCCAATTGTTACCACTATTGAGCCTGACAAAAGATTAAAAATACCATAACCTGGCGGATCATAAGTTGGATACCAGTCACTGGTGAAAAGAAATTCCAAAATTCCTACTTTAGAAAAAATTGGAGCTCCCTCTTTAAACAAAACAATAATAATCCCTGTTAAGAAAAGTATTGATGAAAAAGCAAAAAATAAAAGTATATTTTTAATTATTTTTTCTTTAGTCTTCCAATTTAACATAAATTTCACCTCTCAAGTATAGAAAAAATTTTATAAATAAACATTGAAAAAGGGAGAGGCCTCTCCCTTTTCCAGGTTGATACTAGTATATTTGATGTTTATCTATTAACTTTATAAAACTTTATAATTTATCTTTTAGTGAAGAGGTACAAATCCCTGCTCTTTTACTAGAGCCTGGCCTTCAGCACTTAAGATAAAGTTGATAAATCTGGCTGTTAAACCCTCTGGCCAGCCATCAGTAAACATGAATAGCGGACGAGCAATTGGAAATTCTCCACTGGCTACTGTTGCATTAGAAGGTAGAACCCCATTAACTTTAACAGCTTTAAGTGAATCAGATAAATAACCAAGTCCCACATAACCGATAGCACCTTCAGTATCAGAAACAACTCCGGCAACTGCACCATTAGAAGCCTGTAATAAAGCTGCTTTAGTCAATCTTTCTTTACCAAGTGTAATCTCATTAAACACTTCAAAAGTACCAGAACTTGAATCTCTAGAGACAACTACTATTTCCATATCTGGTCCTCCAAATTCTGACCAGTTAGTAGCTTCACCAGTATAAATTGATTTAATATCTTCCAGGCTTAATTCTTCAACCGAATTGGCTGGATTAACTACAACAGCAATTCCATCCATTGCTACTCTGTGAGGCACAGGATAAATTCCATTTTCTACTGCAGCTTGAACCTCTGCTTGCTTAACAAATCTAGAGGCATCTGCAATATCAACAGCACCATCAATCAAAGCAGCAATACCGTTACCTGATCCACCACCACGAACAGAAATATTTACATCAGAATTTTGCTCCATATAAACCTCAGCCGCTTTTTGAGCAATCGGCAGAACTGTCGAAGAACCCTGAATTGTAAGTTCTTCCTGAGCCATTACACTAAAGGGCATAACAGCTACCAGTAAGAGTGCCAGCACAACAACAAAAGAATTAATTTTACTCATTAATTTTTTCCCCCTTAAGGAATTTTTATTTTCTTTATTAACTTGACTCTGATTAAATGATAACAGCCTAATGTTACAACAGTATGTCACTAATGTTAAAATAATGTAAACAAAAAAACCGCCCTCATTGATATAATACTTCCAATGTAGGCGGTCTAATTAAAAACTTATTTAATTTTTTAAAAGTAAAAGAAGCTTAATTTTATCTTAGCATAATTGAGTGCTTAAAATAATTTATCAGCTTATAAATACATTTAAGCAATTAACTCTTTAATTTCTTCTACTGATGCAACCCTCCCTTTTATCTTAACCTTTCCATTAATACCAATTGCAGGAGTACTCATAATTCCAGCCATTGCAATTTCTTTCATATCCTCAACTTTAATTATCTCTGCCTCAATACCTGCTTCTGCTACAGCTTTCCTGGCATTGTCAGCAAGATTGACACAATTTTTGCATCCTGGTCCATAAATAGTAATTTTCATCTTTAACACTCCTCAGATTTGATTTGTAATTTAATTTCTTAAATCAATTTATAATAATCAAATTTCTATACAGGTTATTTAATTAAAAATTAGATAATTAAATTAAACATATATCCTACCCCAATAATTGAAACTCCAACAACAGTTACAAAAACGGCAATCAATTTAGGTTTAATTACTCTACGCAGAATAATCATTGCTGGCAAAGATAAAGCAGTAGTTGCCATCATAAAACTTAAAGCTGTTCCCAGAGCAACACCTTTACTCATTAAAGCCTCCACAATTGGTATGGTACCAACTGCATTAGAGTAAAGAGGTATCCCAACAATAACAGCAGCAATAACTGATAAAGGATTATTTACTCCTGCATATTCAGCCAGTAATTTGGCCGGTGCATATCCGTGTATTACAGCACCCAATCCAATGCCAATTATTACATACTTCCAGACTCTACTCACAATCTCTTTAACTTCGGCCCGAGCGAAATCAATTCTATCACTCCAGTTTAGCTTTTCAATCTCACTTTCCTCTGCGCTGATCTGGTAAACATATTCTTCTACCTGTTTTTCCATTCCTAAAATCTCAATCACAATTCCACCAACAATTCCGACAACAATACCACTGATCAAATAGATAGTCCCGATTTTCCAACCAAAAATTGTATAGAGCATAACCAGAGCTACCTCATTAACTATTGGTGAAGTAATTAAAAAAGAAAAGGTAATTCCAAGTGGAATTCCAGACTCTACAAAACCAATAAATATTGGAACAGATGAACAGGAACAAAATGGTGTCACAACTCCAAGTAATGAAGCCATAACATGTCCTGTAATTTTTCTATAACTACTTAAAAGTTTTTTTGTTTTTTCTGGGGGGAAATAACTCCTAATAATTGAAATAAAAAAGATCATTATAGAGAGCAAAAAAATTATCTTAGTTGTATCATAGATAAAGAAATGAACAGAGTCTCCCAATCTACCTGCTGAGTCCAGGCCAAAGAAATTATAAGTTATCAAATCTGCCAATTTTTCAAATAATAAAAACATTAACAACAGCCTCCTTTAGAAGCTGATTTAATCTCAGCTGCTGTATCTAAATTATCTATCTTAGATTGAAGTTCTGGCAAATTTAATTCAGTTAGCGAATTTGAACTTAAAGAAATCAGACTGGCTAAATAACTGTCATAGACCCCTCTATCGATTGAATAATAAATCCACTTACCACTTTTTTCTTCTATTAAAAGATCCAGCTCTTTAAAATAACTAAGGTGTTGAGAAACACTTGATTGAGATTTTCCCAGCAGCTGTTGAAGCTGACACACACAGTACTGACTATCCAATAAAAGTTTAAGTATTTTTATTCGATTTTCATCAGCTATACACTTTAAAAAATTAAGTAACTTATCCATCAAAATTCTCCTTTTGGCTTTTAATATTAATAAATACTAATATGATAATAACATTAAATATTAGTTAAGTCAATATTTTTTATACTAATTTCTACTTTTTTAGTTGTTAAAGCTTGTCATAGCAAAATTATATTTTAATTTTATAGTTTATCAACTACAAAATTAAGCAAAGAAAATACCTGCTCATATTAGTCAGAGCAGGTATTAAAGTTAAGACTTATTCAGCTGCTTTTAAATAAAAAGAAAATTCACTTCCAGCACCTTCACGACTTTTGACCTGAATATCACTTCCATGTTGTTTTATAATATTACGGACAATTGAAAGACCAATCCCGGTGCCACCAAGAGCTCTACTCCGAGCTTTATCGACTCTATAAAATCTTTCAAAAATCCTTTCCTGATCAGATAATGGTATTCCAATTCCATTATCTTTCACAGAAATATAAACTTTATCAGCTTCAGCTTCTACATTAATGCTGACTTTTCCACCTGCAGGAGTATATTTAATTGCATTATCAATCAAATTAATCATTACCTGCTTTATCTGCTCCCGAACCATATAAACAAGCGGCAGATTGGCTGCTATCTCAATTTTTAGATCAATATTTTTATCTTCTGCTTTTTTTTCTAATAAATTAACTACTTTAGTTAATACTTCCCCTAAATTATCTGCTTTAAGATCAAAAGACTGAGACTCAATCTTTGATAAGTTAAGTAGATCTTTAATTAAAACTGATAAGCGATCAGTTTCCTCTTTAATTATTTTTAAGAATTTGTCTCGTGTCGCCGGGTCTTCAATATTACTTTCTAAAAGTGTATCTAAATAACCAACCATCGATGTAAGCGGAGTTCTTAATTCGTGTGAGACATTGGCCACAAAATCATTCCTAACTGTTTCTAATTTTCTTAATTCAGTAATATCAGTTAATACAATTACCCCACCAGTAACATTTTTCTGCTCATCCAGTAGGGGGATAAATGTTGCATGAATAATTTTTGGCTCAGGATTTTTATACTTAATCTCCCTGCTTATACTTTCTTTTTTATCAAAAGCACGCTGCAGGTACATATCAATTCTGTGACTAAAAAGAGTGCTAATCAGTTCTTTTCCCTTAACCCTCTCTGCCTCAATATTGAATATTCTACGTGCAGCAGGATTAATTAAGGCCACTTTTCCTTCTTCATTAACAGCAATTACACCATCAACCATACTTTCTAAAATTGCTTCAATCCTATTTTTTTCCTGTGAAATCTCTGTAATTTTTTCTTCCAGTTCTGCTGCCATAAAATTGAACATTCGAGCCAGTTTTTCAATTTCACTATTATATTTTCTTACAGGAATTCTCTGGCTTAAATCACCCTCAGATATTTTTTCTGCTGTTTCAGTAACGGTTTCCAGCGGTTTAACAATACTGAAGGTAAGCCGCCAAGCTAAAAGAATTGTAATTACTGCCAGAATGAGAAAGAAAAAAAGATAACTTTTTATATCTTCTACTAAAACACTTCTAATAAATTGAAGCGGACGCGCCGTCCTTAAAATTCCAATTATTCTATCCTGATCTTTAATTGGAACAGCATAATACAGCATTTCTTCTCCAATTGTTTCACTATAACGAATTTCACTGCCTGAATTCTGATTGCGAAAAGCCTCAGCCACTTCCGGCCGATTTCGATGATTATCCATCTCACTGATCTCATAATGAGAATCAGCCAGTACATTCCCATCAGCTGCAATAATTGTAATTCTGGTTTCCGAATCTCGGGACCAGTTGGCAGCTTTTTTTTCCAGACTTGGGCTTAAATTATAGATTTCTTCTGCTTTAATATTATTAAGCATCAATTGAGAATAATGATCCAGACTAATTCTCTCCTGTTCTAAATAAAATTCTCGATGATTTGTACTAAAGTAGTAAAAACTTAATGCAATGATAAAAAGCTGCATTACAACGAAAATTATAATCAAACGATTCTTGATACCTAAATTATTCCATTTTAACAAATTTATATCCCACCCCTCTAACTGTGGCTATATAATCAGCTTCAATTTTTTTGCGCAGTCGCCTAATATGAACATCAACTGTTCTTGTATCTCCAGCATATTCATAGCCCCATATTTTTTCTAAAAGTAAATCTCGACTTAAAACTCTTCCCTGATTGATAAGCAGATAGCGGAGAAGTTCAAATTCTTTGGGAGTTAAAACAATCTGCTCTTCTGCATAAATTACTTCATGACGAGAAATATCCAGTTTTAATTTTCCGGCTTCAATTATCTCATCTTTTATTTTTTCACTATCTTCTCTAAACTCTTTAACCCTTCTAAAGATTGCCTTAATTCTGGCAACTAATTCTCTGGGGCTAAATGGTTTTGTCATATAATCGTCTGCACCCATCTCCAGGCCAAGAATTCTTTCAACTTCTTCCCCTTTAGCAGTTAGCATGATTATCGGGATCTGCCGCAGTTGTTTATTAGCTCTTACCCGGCGACAGACTTCCATACCATCAATTTCGGGTAACATTAAATCTAAAACTATCAGATCAATTTCTTCAGAAAGTTTTTCTAATGCTAGTTTACCATCTGCAGCAGTCTCAACTGTATAGCCCGCGTTTTTTAAATTAAATTTGATTAATTCTCTAATATTTTTTTCATCCTCAACAACAAGAATCTTTTCCATTATAAATCCTCCTGGATTTCTGATTTTTGAGCAAATTAATCTTTTTTATTTATTTTATATTTATTCTTAAAATCTTTTCTGGCTTCAGCAGTCCACTTTGTAATAAAATTTGTTTTTGCTTCCGTATAACCATCACGATTATTTTTATACTCTGCTTCTAAATTCTTTTTTAAAGCTCCATAATTTTCTGCTATTTTTGGATGAGCAATCAAATAATCTCTAAAATATAATTCATCCCAGTCATCAAGATAGCGTAGATGTAAGTGAAACACTTTGTCTGCAAAGCCGTGTGGAGTATAGCCTTTATTAAAAACTAGATTAAGTTCTTGAGAATCCTCATTTCTATGCATCAAAGTCCAGCCGGCATTTTTTAGCTCTGCTTCAATCTTTGCGATCCCAGCTTCTCTGCTTATTTCCAGCAAAATATCAACAGTTGGCTTGGCCAGCAGCCCAGGAACTGCAGTACTACCAATGTGATTAATCCGTTCAATATATTTTTTCGGCAGAGCAGCTAGTAAATTCTTCTTTTCTTCCCGGTACCACTCTTTATATTCCGAATTATGTTTTTTTAAGATTATGGGAAACAGCTGCCATAATTCTTCCAGCGACATTTCAGAAAATGATTTAGTCATAGAAACCTCCTTAAATCTTTATCTGATTTTGTACTTCAGACAAAATAGCTTTGATTATAATTTATTAAATTATCATTAGAACAATTCTTTAAATTAGGATAACAATCCAAACTTCAAGCATCCCCAGAGAAAAGAGTTTTTTTAATTGGCCCTTTAGTCGAAACAGGTTTGAGTATAGCTAATTATGAAAAGTTTTTTCCCTGTCTGAACGAAGTGAGTTAGAAAAAACTAATAATTAGCTATCAACGAAAACCGTTGTGAAGACTATGGACAATTAAAAATAGCTCTTTTCTCCATTATAGCAAAAAGAGCCTCCTATAAAAAGGAGGCCCCAAGCAAATAAATCTATATCAATGTTAAATCTTTGTAAATTTAAACCACATCTACTTCCTGAACATCTTTACCTGTGCTTTCATCTTCATAAATTTCAATTATGCTGTAAGCAATATCAGCCATTTGATCACTGATATGCTCAAGATCATCAAGTAATTCTAAAAGAATAATACCGGAATTAGGATCACAGCTTCCTTTATCGGAACCTTTGATTCTACTAATACTTTCCTGTCGAAATTGAATTTGCATTTGATCTAATCTTTCTTCTGCTTCCAAAATTTCAGCAGCGATTTCAAGGTCATCAGTTTCAATCAATTCCAAAGTCTTATCCAGTACATCACAGATAATTGAATATACTTCCTGAATTGTTGCCTGAGCATCAGAGGAAAACTTGAGTTTATTTTCTAATCTATTTTCGATTAACTCTGCAATATCATCAGCATCATCAGCAATACTTTCAATATCATCAACCACAGCAAAATATTTATCTAAAGTTCGGATATCAACATCATTTAATTGCGCCTGAGGTATTTTCTGAATAAAATGTAAAAGTTCTTCCTCCATTTCATTTACTATATCCTCATGATGTCTAATCTTTCTGATTACTTCACCATCTTTACTCAAAAATCCGTCTACAGATTCGCAGACCATATCTCGAGAAATTTTACCCATTGCCGCAATTTCTTTTTTAACCTGATCAATTGCAACATAGGGGGTACTTAACATTCTATCATCTATAAAAGTAGTTCCTCTTTTTAGAGTTAAGTCTTCACCTGGAAGCATTTTTTTAACTAAATAAACCATAAAACCTGTAAATGGTAACCAGACAAGTGTATTCACAACATTAAAGAATGTATGCGTATTCGCCAGAAGCCTTTCCTCAGAAGGATTTATCTGGCCAAAAATTCCACTGATATTTAAAATTAAATTTTCAAGTAAAGAACCAAAATCTGGCACTATATAAAGAAATGCAATCATTATTCCAGCTCCCAGAACATTAAATAAAAAATGGGCAGCTGCAGCTCTTTTAGCTGTTAAATTAGCACCTATCGCGGATAAAATAGCAGTAACAGTTGTACCAATGTTACTACCTAAAAGAATTGGAATTGCAGCTTCGTAATGAATAGCTCCTGCAGTCACCAGTCCTAAGAGAATACCAAATGAAGCTGAACTACTCTGAATAGCTACTGTAACAAAAATACCTGTTAAAATACCCAAAATTGGATACTGAGCAAAACTTTCCATCCAGTTGACGAAAACAACTGAATCCTTTAGGGGTTCCATGGTATCCCCCATAGTTTCTAAACCTAAAAATAATAAACCAAAACCTAATAAAATCTGTCCAATATACTGAAATTTTTTGCTTTTAGAAAATAAATATGTAAAAGCACCAATTGCTATTGCATGAAAAGCATAATCACCTAATTTAAAAGCAATTAACTGAGCAGTTACTGTAGTACCTATATTGGCACCCATAATTACTCCAATTGACTGGAATAAAGTCATTAAACCAGCATTGACAAAACCTACAACCATAACTGTAGTTGCACTACTACTTTGAATTATGGCGGTAACAATTGTTCCAACTCCAACTCCCATAATTGGTTTTGAAGTCATGGCAGCCAAAAAATGACGCAGTCTTTTCCCGGCAGTTTTTTGTAACCCCTCACTCATCTGCTTCATCCCATAGATAAAGAGGCCCAGACCACCGAGTAATCCTATAGCCATATCAATTCCCAAACCTATCTCCCCTTTCGTTTTTTTGAGTTTATCCCGTTATTAAATTACCCGTTTATGAATAATACTTAGATAATACAGATTATCTTCTTAGAAATATATTCTTTTTTTGTAAAATTTTATTTAAAAAATAACAGGAAAAAAAGCAGCCAGCTACGGCTGCTCTATTAAATTTATATCCTCTATCTTAAATTAAACACCTATCTTTACTTCATCATCTTTAGACATGACTACTACATCATCTGTTAAAAGATCTGAGTAAGTATAAGAAAGTCGCCTAATTTGATTGTGATCTTTAATTCTAACTACAAAAACATTTTCATGAGTTTTTTCCAAAACCCCTTCTTTTTCTACCGCTTTTCGTCTGCCTCGATTGGCTTTAACACTTACTCGATGACCGACAAATGATTTTACTTCCTCTTTTATTTTATCAAGAACATTTTCTTCCATTCAGATTCACCTCATTTTGAAAACAATTCAAAAATAATTATATCATAAGTTGCCCATTTAAGCAAAACTTATGCCCTTATAAGTAGTAGTGATAAGAGATGATGATAATGGAATTTTTATTCTTTTGGCTCATTCTTATTCAAGTTTTCATTTTCAAAGGCAAATTTGTAAGGTGACTCATCTGCAAATTTATCAACATATTTTGCTCCCCGTTTGGTAGCCAGCAAAGTTCCAGGACCACCAACACAGCCGCCCTCACAGGCCATTCCTTCAATCAAATGTCCAGCAAGAACTCCAGCCTTTGCTTTCATTAAGGTCTTTCTACAATCTGCCAGTCCATCTGCTTTAGTAATTGGCGGATCTATTTCATATTTTACTTTCAAATTCTGCCTGATTGCTTCAGCAACTCCACCTGCATTAGCATAAGCGCGACCATAATATGATGCATCTCTAATTTCCTCTTCTGCATCAACTTTGGTCAGCTCAATATCTGCCGCTACAAAAATCGCTGCTAGCTCTTCAAAGGTAATTACAAAATCCACCTCATCTTTTACTTTATCACTTAAGGCCTCCAGTTTTTTAGAAACACAGGGGCCAATAAATACAACTTTACTGTTCTGATTATCTTCTTTAACTGATTTAGCTGCAAAAATCATTGGTGAGCTAGATTCAGATATATTATCCTTAACTTCAGGCACATGTTTATCTGCCACATAAGTCCAGGATGGACAGCAGGAAGTGCCAAGATAGGGCTGCTTTTCTGGAATATCTTCTGCAAATAATTCAGCTTCATGCAGAGAAGCAAAATCAGCTCCCAGGCTAACCTCGCGCACTTCTTTCATACCCAGCTCTTTTAAAGCAGTTACAATTTTTTCTGCAGAAACTAAAGGACCAAACTGACCGACAAAGGAAGGTGCAATAATTGCCCGGACATCTTCCCCTTTTTTAATTGATTTTAAAAGCTGATAAATCATAGATTTATCTGCAATAGCTCCAAATGGGCAGGCTATAATACACTGACCACAGCTTACACATTTATCCTGATTTATTTGAGCTCGATTATAATCATCACTTTCTATGGCATCAACACCACAGGCAGCTGCACAGGGGCGCTCGTAGTTTACAATTGCCTCATAAGGACAGGCTTCCTTACACTTCCCACAGTTGATACATTTTTCCTGATCAATAACTGCAGCGTGCTCTTCAATAGTAATTGCATCAACAGGACAGACAATACTGCAGGGATGAGCAAGGCATTTACGACAGTTATTAGTTACAAAATGAGCATTTGTCGGACATTTCTCACAAGCAAAACGAATTACATTGACCAGAGGTTCCTTGAGCTGATTATCGTTTTTAAGAAAATCTCTGATTCCCTCTGAAAGCAGTTTATGTTCCTGGTTTGTTTCATAGTCCATTCCCAGTCCCATCCGAACCCGGGCAGCAACTATTGCTCTTTCTTTAAAAATACTTGATCTATATGTAGCTTCTTCAGTATCAATGATTCGATAAGGTATTTTATCAAATTCTTCACACTCAGCATCTTTGAGAGCCAGCCTTGCCAGCTCAGCAAAGACCATCCGTCGAATTTTAACTATATCAGTATAAATTCCTTTTAATTTGCTCATTTTATCCTCTCCATTACTTTACTGATTACCATCTGAGTTTGAGCTGAGGTAATAAGATCATCATCAACTTTAACTACAGGAGCATTTTTGATATCTCCGCACATATCCAAACATTCAACTCTATTTATCTCAATTTGTTCTGGATACTCCTCCTGTAATTCTTCTAAAGTATCTAAAATATTTAATGCTCCTACAAGTGAACAGTGGCTGCCCACACAGATTTCTACTTTAACCATTTTTCTGCCTCCTTCCAAAATTCCAGCTAAAAATTTAATTATTTAACCTAAATCATTTATTTTCTTTCATTTCATAAATTCTATTACTTATTGAAATCATTTCCGAAATAGAAAGTTTTTCACCACGTTTTTTAAGACCAATACCTTCATCTTCTAAAGCTTGAGTTACAAGATCACGGTCAAGATTGATTACAGCTGATTTACTCAAACTATTACGCAGGGTTTTACGCCGCTGCTGAAATATTGATTTTACAACCTGAAAGAAGAATTTTCTGTTAATTACCTCTTCCTGATAAATATTTTTCTCATAGGGAGTTAAACTGACAATAACCGAATCAACATCCGGCTGAGGTATAAATACAGATGCAGGGACCTGATGTACGATTTCTGGCTGCATGTGATACTGAACTGCAACACTTAAGGAACCAAATTTTTTGGTTTCTGGTCCGGCACAAATTCTTTCTCCAACCTCTTTCTGCACCATAAATACCATCTGTTCAAGCTCCAGCTCACTCTCTAAAACCCCCATAATTATTGGAGTAGTTACATAATAGGGAAGATTTGCAATCAGCTTCATCTTCCGATTTTCAGGATTATATTTAGCTGCTGTTTCTTCCCATTTGATTTTCAGCGCATCCTGATTAAGCAAAGCTAGTTTTTCCTGATCTGCAAAAATATCTTCTAGAACTTCAACCATTGCTGCATCTTTTTCTACAGCCAGCATATTACCACTCTTTAGCTTTTCTAGTACTGCCTGAGTTAGTGAGCCAATCCCAGGACCAATTTCAATTATAAATTCATCACCTTTTATCTCTGCTGCTGCTGTAATAATATCAATAATATTAGAGTCAATTAGAAAGTTCTGACCGAGACTCTTTTTTAAATTTAAGTTGTGCTCACGCAAAATCTTTTTTGTTGCTGAAGGTGTTGCAATCTTATTTTTCATATTAATTTTAAATCATCCTTATTAAATTATTTGTTATAATTTTATCATATTCACTCAGTTCAGGCAAAGTTGGAAGTTCTGATAATCAAGCAATCTTTTAACTTAAGCTGACAATTTATTTTTAAGCTTCAATAACTTTTTCAGCCAGACGATGAGTTAATAAATCTGCTGCCAGTTCCTTTTTATTATTCTCTCCTTTTCTTACCCTTTCTAAAAATTCACTGATCATATCTACAAAACCCCGATCATATCCCATCTTATTCCAGCCAGCTGTCTGAGAAATAATTTCTTTACCATCATTATAATTAACAATTTGAGTTATGTTTTTTATCTTCTTTTTCTGTTTAAAGCTCATTAGTTCAAGAGTTTCTTCAGTAATTGCATTATCTCGATTCATAATTCCAATTGCAGTGTTTTCTCCCTGACTGAGCTTTAAGATAACCTGAACTAATTTATTATTTCTTTTAATTTTATTGACATCAACTTGATTCAAATCAACTTCGCCCATTAAATACGAAATCATATCAATTACATGAATAAAATCATCCATTATAAAACTGCGGGGATCCCCGGGAAGTTCTCTTCGATTTTTCTCCATAATTATTGTTTTAGGATTCTCAATTGCCAATAAAGGCCTATAAGTTGGAACATAACGACGATTAAATCCGGTCATCAAAATCACATTATTGTTTCTAGCCAGTTTAATCAGCTCTTCAGTCTGTTCTAAATGATAGGTAAGTGGTTTATCAACAAAAGTGGGAATATTATTTTTTAAAAGTTTTTTGGCTAAAGAATAATGTGCTTCTGTAGCTGCATGAATAAAAGCAGCGTCTAAATCTTCTTTTAGCAGCTCATCAACTGAGCTATATAAGTTATCAACTCGATATTTTTTCCCCAGCTGCTTTAGAGTAGTTTTGTTACGAGTACAGAAATAAGGATCTACAGCTTCCATTTGCGTAATTAAAGGTAAATATGCTTTTTGAGCAATATCTCCCAGCCCAATTATTCCTATTTTCATTTAAATAGCCTCCCTGTTTTATCTTCTTTTTAAAGACTTTTAGACAGCAAATTTAAAATTTCCAAATTTCAATTAAATTTTAAAATCCATAGATTCTTTCAGCATTTTCAGTTGTAATTTCTCCCATTTTTTCAGCAGTAATCCCTTTTATTTCTGCAGCCTTTTTTACAATTTGTTCTAAATAGGCCGGTTCATTTCTTTTTCCCCGATAAGGTGCTGGAGTCAGATAGGGGGCATCAGTTTCCAGCAAAATTCTATTCAACGGCACTTTTTTTAAAGCATCTCTAATCGGCTGAGCACTGCTAAAGGTAATTAAGCCCCCAAAGGCTGCATAATAATCTCTATTTATAATTTCTTCAATCTCTTCCGGCCCATAGGCATAACAGTGGAAAATTAAATTTTCGGCAAAATCAGCAGCCTGGGCTAAAATTTCTAAAGTCTCTGCTGCCGCTTCTCGAGAATGAATAACTACCGGAAGCTCAAGTTTGAGCGCCAGATCAAGCTGTTTTTTAAAGGCTTCTTTTTGAATCTCACGAGGTGAATTATCATAATAAAAATCAAGTCCACATTCTCCAATTGCCTTTACCTTAGAGGAAGCAGCTAAAGCCTTAATCTCTGCCAGACTTTCTCTGTTTACAGTATCTGCCTCATGTGGATGAATCCCAACTGAAGCATAAATAAAATCATATTTTTCGGCCAGTTCCACAGCCCGCCGACTCCCTTCCAGATCTGCACCAATATTTACAATTTTTTCTACACCCTTTTTGTGGGCTCTAGCAAAAACTTCTTCTCTATCCTGTTCATAATCATCAAAATCCAGGTGAGCATGAGTATCTATTAAACGCAAATTTTTTCCTCCCTCTATAAATTAAATTTAAATTCTAATAACAAAACTTTCTATTATGCAGGTAAAAAATTATTGAATAATATATATTACCTTCATCTTGTATTATATCACTAGAACTTAAAAAATAAAATAAGAGATAAACCAGGCTGTCTTTAATTAGGGATCTTAGCCACCAAAACACTTCTGAGCCAAATTTATCAGCTATAACGGTTTATTTATCTACCCATTGGTGGTATAATTAAAGTTAGTGTTTAAAATTAGGAGTGAGTTTAATGAAAAAAAATATATATCTAGATAATGCTGCAACCACTAAGGCTCTACCTGAAGTAACAAGTGCTGTAGTTGAGGCTTTAGAAAAAAATTATGCTAATCCTTCTTCACTACACAACTTTGGCTTAAAAGCAGAAAAGGTTTTAAAAAAAAGCAGAAAAATTATTGCTGAATATCTCGGTATCCAAAGCAAAGAAATCATCTTCACTTCCGGAGGTACAGAAAGTAATAATCTGGCCATTAGAGGAATTACGGAAGCTTATAAAAATAGGGGAAAACATTTAATCACCTCTCCTATCGAACATTCTTCTGTGGCTGAGCTATTTAAAGTTTTAGAAAAGGAAGGCTGGCAGGTAGATAGAGTTAAGGTTGATCAGGAGGGACATGTTGATCTTGAGCACCTAAAATCTTTAATCACCAAAGACACTCTTTTAGTCAGCATTATGCAGGTTAATAATGAGCTGGGAACTATCCAGCCCCTGGAAAAAATCGCTAAAATAATTAAAGATAAAAATGCACTCAGCTTTTTCCATGTAGATGGTGTGCAGGGTTTTGGTAAAATTCACAGCCAGCTTGATCAATGGCCAATAGATCTTTATTCAATTAGTGGTCATAAAATTCACGGTCCTAAAGGCGTAGGAGCTTTATATATCAAAAAAGGTATAAATTTAAAGCCTCTTATTTATGGAGGCGGACAGGAAAGGAATTTGCGCTCAGGTACAGAAAATGTGCCGGCAATTGCTGGTTTGGGCGAAGCAGTGAAAAAGCTGCCCGAATTAACTACTAAAGCTATTTTTGAACAAAAATTGGTTAAACTTAGAAAATACCTCTTAAATTATTTAAATGACATAGAAGAGGTGGTTATTAACTCACCAGAATTTGGAGCACCACATATTATTAATTTTTCTATTCCGGGAATTAAAGGAGAAACCATGCTGCATGCACTGGAAAGTAGGGGAATCTATATTTCTACAGGTTCAGCCTGTTCTTCCCAAAAAAAGGGGAGTAGAATAATTAATGCCTGCGGATTATCACAGGCTAGAAGCGAGAGTGCACTTAGAGTGAGTTTAAACAAAGAAATCACAAAAGATGATTTGAATTATTTTATAAAAACTTTAAAAGAACAGATAAATTTTCTTAAACTTTTTTAATGAGGTGAAAAATTTTGTATGATTTAATAATTATTCGTTATGGAGAAATTGGCTTAAAAGGCGATAATATCAACGATTTTATCTCTCAGCTGGTTGCAAATATTGAGAGAGCAACCAGAGATCTGGGAGAATTTGAAATCAGCACAGTTTACGGGCGGATTTTTCTTTACGCAGAAAGTGATAAGATTGAAAAAATTGTAGGAAGATTGGTCAATGTTCCGGGAATTATTTCCTTAAGTCCTGCTCAGCGGTTTAGAATCGGAAAAAAAGTCGCTAACTTTGAACAGCAGGATTTTGAAAAACTAAAAAGAAAAGTTGTTCAACTCTTTAAAGCTGAAGTTAAAAACTATCCCACTACTTTTAAGGTCGAAACTACTCGGGCAGATAAATCTTTTCCAATGGAAAGTCCTGAACTTAATCGAGAGCTGGGAGCAGAAATTTTGAGAGAAGTGGAAAGCAAAACTAGACCACTCAGTGTTGATGTTCATCAGCCAGAACATCTATTTGAAATCGAAATTAGACGGGGTAAAATATATATTTTCATCAGGCGAGAGGCTGGCCCGGGAGGGCTGCCGGTTAAGTCATCCGGAAAGGCTCTGCTTTTATTATCTGGAGGTATTGACAGTCCTGTTGCTGGCTGGCTGGGTTTAAAAAGAGGACTGACCTTAAATGCCGTTTATTTTAACTCCCCTCCTTACACATCAGAAAGAGCCAAAGAAAAAGTTGTTGATCTGACAAAGGTTTTAAGCCGTTATGGTGGAGAAATCAAACTACAGATTCCTTATTTTACAGAAATCCAGCAGGAAATATTAAAAAAATCTCCAAGAAGATATACCGTAACAATTATGCGGAGAATGATGATTAGAATCGCCAACAGACTGGCTGAGATGAACGGAGAACTTGCCCTGGTTACCGGTGAGAGCCTGGGACAAGTAGCAAGTCAGACTTTAGAAGGTCTGCGTTCTTCTGATGAAGTAGCTGAATTTCCAGTTTTGAGGCCTTTAATTACCATGGACAAAAATGATATTATTGCTCTGGCAAAAAGAGTTGGAACTTATGAAATTTCGATTAGACCTCATGAAGACTGCTGTACAATTTTTGTGCCTGATAATCCTGCAACTCAGCCTAAACTTGACACTATTCATTTTGGCGAAGAGGATTTAGAAATTGAAAATTTAATTGATCGAGCTATAGAAAAAATGGAAGTTATTACAATTAGTGAAGGAGCAGCAGAATAAATATTTTCATTCAAAATTTTAATTGTACTTAAAAATAAACGGAGTAGATTTTCTCTACTCCGTTTTTCTCAACTTAATTTTTAAAAACATAAGTTAAACCCTGCTTAAACAGGATTTAACTTCCTTCCTTAAATTCTTCTAAAATCTTATCTAAATTCTCTTTTAACTGAAAAAGTGCTTCTTTATTTCCCTCAAAATTCCTGTATAATTTTTCCGGAATCTCAACAATCTCTTCTTTCATTTCTTTTCCTTTTTCAGTTAACTTGACCATAACTATCCGCTCATCTTCTTTAAATCTAAATTTTTCAAGCAGTCCCTGCTTAACCAATTTTTTTACCACCGGAGAAATAGTTCCTGAATCAAGATAAAGCTTTTCGCCCAGTTCCTTTATTGAAATCTTTTCTTCTTCCCAGAGGACCAGCATTATTATATACTGAGTATAGGTTAAATTATACTTATCCAGTAATGGTTTATATAACTGAATCACTTTGCGGGAAAGTGCATAAAGCGGGAAACAGATCTGATTTTCTAATTTTAACTTCTCAAATTGATCCATCTTATCACCTCTATTTTATTTTATGTGATTAAATTGAATTCAACTTAATTTATTATACACTTTAATTATGCTCGCTGTCAATATAATTTTACTCAATTACTAAGAAAAACTTTCTACAATTTTATGATATTCTCCCTTAGATTTAAGAAGATGAGTTAAAATTTCTCTCACTGCCCCAGCTCCACCTTTAAATTCAGAGACTAAATCGGAGATTTCTTTAACTTCATCTGCAGCATCAGCAGGACATCCTGCGAATCGGGCTTTGCTCATCACTGCCAGATCATTTAAATCATCACCCAGATATGCCAGATTACTATAATTAATCCCCTTTTTTTCCATCAACTTCTCTAAAGCAGTTTTTTTATCTCTAACCCCCTGATAGTATTCTTCAATCCCTAACTCAGCAGCTCTCCTGGCTACCACTTCAGATTTTCGACCAGTCATAATAATTACATCATATCCCATTTTTATTGCAGCCACTACCATTAAACCATCTTTAACATTAAAAGCTTTAAATTCATTTTTCCCATTATCTAAATAAACTTTACCATTTGTTAGTGTACCATCAACATCCAAAAAAATTGTATTTATCTCCTTCAATTTTATCCCTCCATTTTAAATAAAATATGCAGACTAATTTTATTATATTGTTTTATCAAGATTTCTGCAATGCCAACTGCTCTAAAAAATAAACCCTCAGTGATTAAACTGAGGGTGATTTGGTAAAATATTCTTTTGCTTAAACTGTACTCCGCTGTTTTTTCTGCTCAAGCTTCAATTTCGCTGCTTTTTCGGCCTGTTCTTTTTCTTTGGCCCGATAATTTAAATAACCGGCTGAAATTATTAAAAATGCACCGATGATTGAAAAAATATCCGGAATCTCCTGAAATAAGACAAAACCAAAAACTGAAGAAAAGACAATATTGGCATAAGTATAAATTGACAGTTCACTCGCTTCAGCATGGCGGTAAGCATTAGTCATAAATAATTGAGCAACTGCAGCAAATAGCCCCAAAGCCAGTAACGCAAGTGCCTGAACAGCAGTTGGAATCACAAAACTTCCGCTGAGCATAAAAGGTATCATAGCTATGGTTGAAAAAAAACTAAAATAAAATACAACTGTAGCTGCCGAATCTGTTTTGCGCAGCTGCCTTACTAATGTATAGGCAACCCCGGCAAATATACTCGACATTAAGGCGATTAAGGATGGTATAAGATTTGAATCAAAACCTGGTCTTATCACAAGAATAGCACCTAAGGCAGCGGTAACTAAAGCAATTAACTGCTTTTTAGTAATCTTCTCTTTTAAAAATAGAGCAGCAAAAATCATTACAAAAAATGGTGACATTTTATTTAAAATTACTGCATCCGAAAGTTTCATATTTGCCAGAGCATAAAAATAAGCTGCAATTCCTAAAAGTCCAAAAGTACTGCGTAAAATCAAAAGTTTTTTGTTATTTCCAATCAGAGAGCTGCCGCTTTTTTTTACCAGACTGAAAGCAACAAAAATACCAACTAAATTTCTAAAAAATATCTTCTCTGCTGTCGGCATATCACCTAAAAATTTAACTGTAGCTGCCATTAACGCAAAAAAGAGTGATGATAAAAGTATAAATGTTATTCCCTTTTTTCTGTTTTCCATTTTTTCCACCTCATCTTATAATATTATAGAATTATAGAGTTATTAAAACTTATCAACAAGTAACTGTTTAAAACACTTTTTTGTTCCCACTTCTATGATATTCATTATCATTATTATATATAGTCTTTATCCTTATGTAAAGTAAAAACTCCACCTTTTAGGTGAAGTTTCAAAATTAGTTTTCAAATTTTAATTTCTCTCTTTCAAGGCTTCCTTGAGAGTGTGCCAGGACAATACTGCACACTTAACTCGGGCCGGCATATTTGAAATATTTTTCAAAGCCATTGCATCCTTTAATTTCCTTAACTCCTGCTGATCATCTATATCTTTTTTGATCATGGCAATAAAAGTCTCCACCAGCTCCAGCGCCTCTTCAATACTTTTTCCTTTAATTAAATCAATCATAATCGAAGTTGAAGCCTGTGAGATAGCACAACCGCTGCCGGTAAAAGCTGCATCACTGATTAGATCACCATCAAACTTAAGCTCAAGAGTAATATCATCTCCACAGCTTGGATTATGGCCGTGTTCACTCAAATCAGCATTATCTAAAGAATGCTTGTTGCGGCTGTTCTTATTGTGCTCCATTATTAATTCTGTATAAACTGAATCAAGATCCATATCCAAAAACCTCCCTTACCTTCTCCAGGGATTCCAGAAAACGATCCACTTCTGCTTTAGTATTATAGAAATAAAAACTGATCCGACCGGTAGAGTTAAGACGATAAAATTTCATTAAAGGCTGAGCACAGTGATGACCTGAGCGAATTGCAATTCCTTCACTATCAACTATAGTAGCAAGATCATGAGAATGAATATCTTTTAGATTAAAAGATATAATTCCACCTCGATTTTCTAAATCAAGTGGGCCAGCTATTTCTACATAGTCCAGATCCTCCATCTTTTCCAGTGCGTATTTCGTTAATTCCAACTCATGTTCTTTAATTTTATCCAGTCCAATCTCCTCTAAATACTCAATTGCAGCCTGCAGTCCCACTGCTCCTTCTACATTAGGAGTACCGGCTTCAAATTTTTCTGGAAGTGGAGCATAAGTAGAACCCTGTTCTTTTACATATTCTATCATACCTCCCCCTTTTAGAAAAGGAGGTAATGTTTCTAAAAGTTCTTTTTTACCGTAAAGAACGCCTATTCCCATTGGTCCCAGCATTTTATGACCGGAGAAAGCATAAAAATCAGCATCTATATCTCTAATATCAGTTCGGATATGGGGAGCCCCCTGAGCACCATCAACTACAACTAATGCTCCTTTTTGATGAGCAAGCTCTGCCATTTCTTTAACCGGGTTAATTACTCCACTCACATTTGACATCTGAGAGATACTAAAAACCTTAGTTTTTTCAGTCAGTTTTTCCTTTAATTCTGAAAGTGGAATTCTGTAATTTTGATCTGGATATAAATACTTCAATTTTAAATTTTTCCGCTCAGCCAGCTGCTGCCATGGCAAAATATTGCTGTGGTGTTCTAGAACAGAAATTAAAATCTCGTCTCCATCCTCTACCAGAGCCTCCATGCTGTTTGCCAGCAAATTTAGTGATTCAGTAGTGTTACGGGTAAAAATAATCTCCTCCGATTTTTCAGCATTAATAAAATCTTTAACTTTTGCTCTGGCATTTTCGTAAGCCTCAGTAGCACGAACACTTAATGTATGAGCTCCCCGGTGAGGATTGGCATTAATGGTCCGATTGTAATTATCAACTGCATCTAAAACAGACTCAGGTTTTTGAGTTGTAGCTGCATTATCAAAATAAATCAGTTCCTTACCATTGATCTGCTGCTTAAGAATCGGAAAATCCGCTTTATATTTTTCAGCAAATTCCTGACCTGATATTCTTTCTTTAACTGCGAATTCTTGTTTTGACGTCATTGATAACACTTCCTTTGAGGTCATTTAGAGGTATCTTATCAAATATTGGATTAAAAGATGCCTCAACCATTAACTGTTTGGCTTCAGCTTTTGTCATCCCTCTGCTCATTAAATAAAAAAGCCTCTGTTCATCTATTTGTCCGGCACTTACAGCATGTTCTCCTTCCACATTATCTTCTTCCGAAAATAGTGCGGGAATTGAATCAGAATCTACAGTCTTATCCAGAAGCAGCACTTCTTCCCTCTCTGAGCCTTTTGCCTGACCGGCACCTTTTTGGAAATATAAGTCTCCTCTAAATACTTTCTGGGCCTTATCTTTTAAAACTCCCTTTGATTCAATTTCGCTGCTGCTGTGACGTCCCTGGTGGTTCATCTTAAAACCAAGATCCAGTTTGCGTTCCCCATCCGCAAAATAAACAGAACTAATACTGGCTCTACTCCCGTCAGCAATTAAGGTATTTTCATTATTAGTTACTGAGTTCTTTGCTCCCAGTTCGATCGGAATCCAATTGAGTTCTCCCTGGTTGGAAACGAGAGAAATATTACTGTCAAAATTATCACTCTGATCATTGAAACGCTGTACCTTAACAATATTTAAAACAGCATTTTCCTTTACTATTACCCGGGTTAGGCCATTATGGAAAGCTTTTAAGTTCTGATCCTGCATTCGATAATCAATTACAATTGTCAAATTAGAGTTTTCTTCGGCTACAATTAAATTATTATCGATTAAAAATGGGTTTTCCTGATCGAGCTCATAAAAAATCTCTACCGGGACCTTCAACTCCACATTTTGGGGAGCTTTAATAAAAAGTCCGGTATTATAAAAAGCTTCAACCATTGCTAAATATTTAGGATCAAGACCCTGATTTCCTTTTTTAACTTTTTTATCTTTAAATTGATCCAGATAATTTATAATTTCTTCTTCATTATTTAGATTATCTGTCATTTTTTTGATCATCAGTTCCTGCTGCCACTTTTTTTCTTTTAGATACTCTTTATTATAAGGACTGTATTCTGGAAACTGATAATCAAATAAATTTATTCTTTTATAATCACCCTTAGTCAAATTTTCATAAATTTCGTAGCTTTCTTTTCTTCTACTGCTTAAAAGTTTCGACTGACCGGTAGTTAAATTATCTACTAAATTTTTATTATACATTTTATATCACCTATCCTATAGTACCTTCGAGTTCAAGGTTGATTAAATTATTCAATTCAACTGCATATTCTAATGGTAGTTCATTTGCAATTGGTTCCACAAAACCACGAACAATCATTGCCTTGGCTTCTTCTTCACTAATCCCTCGGCTCATCAGATAAAAAACTGCTTCTTCACTGATTCGTCCTACTTTAGCTTCATGCCCAATATCAATATCATCAGTCTGAAGTTTCATTATCGGGAGTGTGTCTGATTTAGATTCATTATCAAGCATTAAGGATTCACAGGAAACTGAAGCCTTTGCTCCGTGAGCATTATTAGTTGCCTTGAGCAGTCCGCGGTAATAAGCATGACCTCCATCCTTGGCAATTGAACGAGAATTAACTGTAGAAGTAGTATTTGGAGCTGCATGGATTACCTGTGCTCCTGTATCTAAATACTGTCCTTCAGCAGCAAAAGTAACACCTGTAAATTCTGCTCTGGCTCTGGCTCCTTTTAAAATACTCATTGGATAAAGCATCGAAACTTTGGAGCCAAATGAACCAGAAACCCACTCAATAACTCCATCTTCGTCAACCAGTGCCCGCTTAGTGTTTAAATTATACATGTTGCGAGACCAGTTCTCTATTGTACTATAGCGTAGTTTTGCACCTTTGTTGACAAATAATTCCACAGCTCCTGCATGAAGGTTATTAACTGAATATTTTGGGGCTGAGCAGCCTTCAATAAAGTGAGCATTTGCTCCTTCTTCTAAAATAATCAGTGTATGCTCAAATTGACCTGAGCCAGGTGCATTCTGGCGGAAATAAGACTGCAGAGGTATATCTACATCTACTCCTGCCGGAACATAAACAAAAGACCCACCTGACCAGACGGCTCCATGCAGAGCTGAAAATTTATGATCATTAGGTGTGATTAATTTCATAAAATGTTCCCTAACTATCTCTTCGTGTTCTTTAACGGCGTTCTCCATATCCATATAAATAACGCCCTGTTCAACCAGTTCTTCTTTTAAATTATGATAAACAACTTCTGAGTCATACTGAGCTCCTACTCCAGCCAGAGACTCCTTTTCTGCCTCCGGAATACCCAGAGCATCAAAAGTGTTTTTAATCTCTTCTGGAACCTGATCCCAGTCACTCTCAAGATCAGCATCTGGCCTCACATAGGTAATAATATTATCCATATCCAAATCCGAAATATCAGCTCCCCAGGTGGGAACCTCTTTATTCTGATATATTTTTAAAGCCTTTAGCCTGAATTCAAGCATCCACTCCGGTTCATTTTTCTCCCGGGATATTTCTCTTATTACTTCAGGAGTCAGACCTTTTTGTGCTTTATAGCGATGTTTTTCTTCATTTTTTTCGTCATGCAAACTGCGATCAACATCTTTGACTTCTGTCTTTTCACTCATCTTAAAAACCTCCCTGTTCTAAAAACATTAAGCAATGACTTTCTGATCTTAAATCCCCCAATATATATTAAACTATCATCTTTATTATAATCCAATTTTATTTATAAATTTAAGTTAACAATTTGTTTTAGAATTGCTTTCATCTAGATGTTCAGCTTTATATTCAGCATAACCTTCTTTTTCGATCGCTTTTGCCAGCTCCATATCCCCTGACTTAGCAATTCTACCATCAACAAGCACATGAACATAATCCGGCTGCAGATAGTCCAAAATCTGGTTATGGTGAGTAATTATTATCATTGCATTATCTTCAGAAGCAAGCTTTTTAATTCCTTCGGCGACTGTTTTTGTAGCGTCAACATCCAATCCAGAATCTGTTTCATCTAGAATTGCAAGTTTTGGCTCTAAAACTGCCATCTGTAAGATTTCATTTTTTTTCTTTTCTCCTCCAGAAAAGCCTTTGTTCAAATAACGATCTGCATATGACTGATCAATATCCAGCAGGTTCATCTTTTCTTCTAAAAGAAATTTAAAATCGAAAATACTCTGCTGTTCACCACTAACTGCTGTTTTTGCAGTACGCAAAAAGTTTTCCACCGTCACTCCTGGAATTTCCTGAGGATACTGAAATGATAAGAAAATACCCTTTTTAGCTCTTTTGTCAACTGCTAATTCATTAATGTTTTCTCCTTCAAACTCGATTTCTCCATTTATAATTTTGTGTTCCGGATGCCCCATCAAGACATTAGCCAGAGTAGATTTTCCGGCTCCATTTGGCCCCATAATCACATGAATTTCGCCTTTATTCACTTCCAAATTGATTCCATTTAAAATTTCTTCATCTTCTACCTTTGATTTCAGATTACAAATTTTAAGCAATTTTTTAGCCATAATCTATGTCATCTCCTTTATTAAAGTTATCTGCTCAGCATTCTGCTATTTATATCCTACAACATTACTCAACTTTAGTCAAGGATTTAGCTAAAAAAGTAACTTAATTAACAATAAAAAAAGATGGCACCAGGTATCTGGAGGTAATTTCCAGACACTCGCTGCCAATAAGCTTTAAATTTATATTTCTTTTTCTATATATTTTTTCCTAAAAATCAATCTTACAACCACATAAAATGGAACAGCGGTTAGGGCTCCGATAAATCCAAATAAATAAACACCTGATAAAACTACAAATAAAACTGCAATCGGATGAATCTCCAATCTTCTTCCCTGGACAAGGGGTCTAATAACATTTCCTTCTAAATATTGTGCAATCAGAATAATTGTCAGAACTCCTAAAAATAAAAACCAGCTATTTGTTACAGCAACAAAAACAGCCGGCAGGCTGCCAAAAAACGGTCCAATAATAGGAATTAAAGAAGTTATCATTGCTATTAAAGACAAAACAACAGCATTAGGAAGTCCAATAATTAAAAAACCTGCAAACATTACTAAGCCCAGAAAAAATGCTACAACCAGCTGAGAACTGATAAAAGTAGAGAGTATTTGATCAATTTCAACTCCCATTTTTTCGACTTTCCTCTTTTTAGATTCTGGAACAAATGTCATTAAATTATCAAATATCTTTTTATCATCTTTAAGTAAATAAAATAATACAAATGGAATCAACAAAATTATTAATCCAAAATTAGTAATAGAACTAAAAATCCCCATATAATTATAAGAAGAAATTTTCTGAGCCAGATTATTTGCATAAGAGAATATTCTTTCCCTTAAATTCAAATCTTCTAAAAAAGACTGATCAAAATTTATATATTCTCTCAAACTTTCAATTATACCCAGGATAAAATTGTAAATATAGTCATAATTACCACTTAAGCTCTGGCTGAGCTCTTTGCCCTGATTGTAAATAATACTGCCGCCAAAATAAAAGACCATTGTTATAATTGTAATAACCACCAAAAATGAAATCACTATTGAAAGAGATTTGTTTTTGATCCATTTATGCAAAAATCTAACCAGTGGCCTCATTAAATAATATAAAAAAGTACTGAACAAAAGCGGCAGCAGCACAAAACTGAGTACGGAAGTTAAAGGTGCTGTAAAATATGGTATCTGGCCAGCTAAAAAAATTATTATCAGAATAATTATTACTCCGTGTCCAATTCTAAAAAAACGTTCTTTGAACATAAAAGCCTCCTTAAATCATTTCATTTTCAACCTATAAAAAAATCTATATTGCCCAACAGGAATTATGTATTATGATGCTTATTCTCTGATACAACTTTAATGGCTCTGGTAACAACAGAAAGTACATCAACTGAATGCTGTTGTTCGAGCTCTTCTGTTTTGGAAAAAACTTCTCCTTTAGAAGTGGCAACATATTTTGCAGGCAAACGATTCAAAGCATAACTTGCCATATCCAACAGACAATCTTCATCCTTGCAGACATCATTAAATTCCTCTCTTTGAAGCATCTCGTCTAACATTTCTAATACAACTTCTTCAGTTAAGTTATTCAAACTCTTTTTTAGACTCTTTAATTTTTCATTTCTTAACATAATTTACCTCCCACTTATTTAGAATTAAATAATTTTAATTAAGAATTTCCCCTATTAAATTGACTGCTTAAATTAATATTTCTTTATAAATAGTAAAAACCCTGCCTAAAAATGACAGGGTTTAAATAATAATTAAATATTTCTATTTTGATACTCACCAAATACTTCTCTTAATTGATCATTTATTTCACCTAAAGTTGCTCTAACTCTAACGGCTTGAATAATAGCTGGAATTAAATTTTCATTAGTTTTGGCAGTAGATTTAACTGCTTTTAATGCTTTTTGAAGCTTTTTTTGGTCTCTACTGCTTTTGATTTTTTTCAGATCTGCTATCTGAGCTGTTTCTAGAGCTGGATTAAGTTGATGCAGTTCTATTTCCGAGTTCTGATTCTCTGTCTGGTATCGATTGACTCCAACCACCACTTTCTTTTTTTGGTCAATCTCTTTTTGCTTTTGATAGGCGCTTTCCTGAATTTCTCGCTGTATATAACCTGTTTTTATTGCTTCTATCATTCCACCAAGTTGATCAATTTTATTTAAATATTTACGACTTTTTTCTACAAAAGTATCCGTTAATTCTTCTAAATAGTAGGAACCTCCAAGTGGATCAATAACATCAGCAATTCCACTTTCTTCTGCAATAATCTGTTGAGTTCTCAAAGCTATTTCTACTGCTTCTTCAGAGGGAAGAGACAAAGCTTCATCATAAGAATTTGTATGCAGAGATTGAGTGCCACCAAAAACAGCTGCCATTGCCTGGATTGTTACTCTAATTATATTATTTAAGGGCTGACTGGCTGTTAAAGCAGTTCCCGCAGTCTGGGTATGAAAACGCAGCAGTTTCGACTTCTTCTTTTCTGCCCCAAATTTTTCTTCCATAATTTCAGCCCAGAGTCTCCTGGCCGCTCTAAATTTAGCTGTTTCTTCCATTAGATTCATCTGAGCAGCAAAGAAAAATGACAGTCTTGGAGCAAAATCATCAATATCAAGACCAATTTTTAAAGCTGCTTCCACATAAGTCAAAGCATCTGCCAGAGTAAAAGCAAGTTCCTGAACAGCAGTTGAGCCTGCTTCCCGAATATGATAGCCACTAATACTAATTGTGTTAAAGCCAGGCATCTTTTGAGAACAATAATCAAAAATATCTGTAATCAGACGCAGTGAAGGTTCAGGTGGGTAAATATAAGTTCCTCGAGCAACATATTCTTTCAAAATATCATTTTGAATAGTCCCGGACAGCTGTTCAGGCGCAATCCCTTTCTCTTCGGCCGCTACAATATACATTGCCAGAACAACTGCAGCCGGTGCATTAATTGTCATTGAAGTACTAACTTCGGCCAGGGGAATATCATCAAAAAGAATTTTCATATCTTCTACGCTATCAATTGCTACCCCTACTTTTCCTACCTCTCCCTCAGCCAGCTGATGATCAGAGTCATAACCAATTTGTGTGGGAAGATCGAAGGCAACGCTCAAACCAGACTGCCCCTGTTTTAAAAGATATTTGAATCGATTATTTGTTTCTCTGGCAGTACCATATCCCGAATACTGTCTCATTGTCCAGAGACGGGAACGATACATTGTTGGATAAACTCCTCTGGTAAATGGAAACTCTCCAGGAAATGAAAGCTTCTTTTTATAATTAATATTCTGAGAATCCAGGGGTGTATAAAGAGGTTTAATTTTGAATTCTGTATCAGAAGAAAAAACATCCTTCCTCAAACCAAAACGTTCTGCTGTTTTTTGATATTTGTTTTCCTGCCAGCTTTTTTCATTCTCCTTTAAACTCCAATATTCATTTTCACTCTGTTCTTTATCTTTATATTCTCCCATAAATATAGCTCCTTTTATCAAGTTTTAAATCAAAACCCAAATCAAAAGCCTCCATATTAATATCAATAGTTTCCGGGGGGACCTTTTCGATTATTGCCTTTTTAATAAACTCTACTGGAATTTTGTTCTGTATAATTCTGGAAATAACCCCCAATACAATCATATTAGCAGAAATTTCTTCCCCAATTTTTCTAGCAGCCAGATCTAGAATATTTAGCTGATAAACATTATCTTTAAATTCCTGTCTAACAGCAGAAATATCAATTCTACTATCAACAATAATTACTCCATAACTTTTTAAATCAGATCCGTACTGATCAAAGGACTCCTGAGTCAAACAGACTAAAAGATCAGGTTTAATAACTTTAGGAAAATCAATCTGGTCTTCATCAAAAACAATCTCAGACCGGCTGGCTCCCCCTCTTGATTCCGGACCATAAGACTGACTCTGACTAATATTTAAATTATCAACCATAACTCCTGCCTCAGCCAGAATTTTCCCAGCTAAAATCATTCCCTGACCTCCGGCACCACTTAGTCTAATTTCATATCTATTCATTATAAAGCCCCCTCTTGATTTGCTTTTGCAATAATCTTTTTATAACGGACAGTATATTCACTCTCAGGACTATCCACTTCTTTTAAAATTCCCAGGGGATACAAAAGCTGTTTTTTCTCAGTACTGAGCTGCTGCCACTTTTTAAAGTCTACTGTATTCTTTTTCTGACTCTTCAACATCTCTACCGCATCTCCGCTTCCGTTCTGACGTCCATAACTAACCGGACACTGCGAAAAGCTTTCTACAAAAGAAAATCCCTTATGTTTTAAAGCAGCAAGATATAACCTTTTTAACTGCCGGGGATCAAAAGTAGCTCCTCGGGCAATAAAAGTTCCTCCTGCTCCTTCGACAAGTTGTGCCAGATCAAAGTTTTGATCAATATTGCCATATGGAGCAGTGGTTGCCATATCACTGGGAGGAGTCATTGGCGAAAATTGTCCACCTGTCATTCCATAAATCTGATTATTAAATAAAATAACTGTTAAATCAATATTCCGACGAGCAGCATGAATTAAATGATTGCCACCAATTGCAGTCCCATCACCGTCTCCAGTCATTACAATAACATTTAAGTTGGGATTGGCCATTTTAACTCCTGTAGCAAAAGCAATAGCTCTCCCGTGAGTAGTATGCAGAGTGTCAAAATTTAAATAACCGGTAGCTCGGCCAGAACAACCAATACCTGAGATCACAACTGTTTTATCCTGATCTAAATCACTTTCAGAAAAAGCTCTAATAAATGAATTTAAAATAGTCCCATGGCCACAGCCCGGACACCAGATATGAGGTAATTTATCCATTCTTAAATATTTTTCAGTTTCCATTATAATACCTCCTCCATTAGATCTCTGATTGCTTCCGGCTTAATTAATTCTCCTGCATAAGAATTTATCCCGAGAACTCTGGCCTGACCGGCGACTGCTCTTTCAACTTCTCTGATCAACTGCCCCTGGTTTAATTCAGGTACAATAATGGTCTCAACCTGAGCTGCCAGTTTGGCGACTTCCCTTTCTGCAAACGGCCACACTGTCTGTAGTTTAAACCAGCCAGCTTTCAGATTATCTTTTCGTCCAGTATTGACAGCACTAATCGCTGTTCTGGCAGTCGATCCATAACTCAAAACTGCCACCCGATCATCATTTCTAATATCTTTCTGATAAAATATTATCTGCTCCAAATTATTGTGCAGCTTATTATGGAGTCGGTCCTGCATCAATTTGGCAGTCTCCTTTTTACCATCAGGAAATCCACTCTGATCATGAAATAAACCACTTGTATGATATTTAAAACCACTACCATAATCAGCCATGGGGGGAATTAAGTCATCAGTCTGCTGATAAGGAAGATAACTTTTTGGATCCTGATCTGCAGTGGGTCGCTTTCTGTTAATTATTTCGATTTCTTCACTGTCATTTAAATATATTTTTTCTCTCAAATGCCCAATAACTTCATCCAGCAGCAAAACAACCGGCTGCCTAAATTTCTCACTTAAATTTACTGCTTTAATTGTCAGTTCGTAACTTTCTGCTACAGAAGCAGGTGCCAGAGCAATTATTTCCTGATCACCATTTCTCCCCCAGCGAGTCTGCATCAAATCTCCCTGGGAAGGTGAAGTGGGGAGACCGGTTGAAGGACCAACTCTCTGTACATTAACTACAACTAAAGGTGCTTCTACCATAGTTGCAAAGCCCAGATTCTCCTGTTTGAGAGCAAATCCTGGTCCACTTGTAGCAGTAATTGATTTTTTACCAGCAAGTGAGGCACCTACCACTGCAGCCATTCCGGCGATTTCGTCTTCCATCTGTAAAAACTTGCCTCCAATTTTAGGCAGTTCTCTGGCAAAACCCTCCGCAATTTCGGAGGCGGGAGTAATTGGATAACCGGCAAAAAATTCTACCCCTGCTGCCAGTGCACCTTCTACAACTGCCTGATCACCCTGGAGAAGAACCGCTCTTTTTTCTGGCTTAAATATTTTAGTCTTCATCACTTGCCACCACCTTCAACACAAAGTCAGGACAAATCAACTCACAATTATGACAGCCTATGCACTTTTCTAAATCAAAAATTTCTACTATCTTTTTACCTTTAATTAAAATATCTGTTGGACAAACCGAAACACAAATACCACAGTTTTTACACCAGTCAGGATGTTCAATTTCTATTCTCTCACCTCTGGCCATGATTTTCACTCCTTAAAAATAATTTTATTTTCTGCCCATTTCAGGCGGAGATGAAGCCAGCTGCTCGATACTCTCTACTTTAAAAAAAAGAAAATTTTTAAATTTATTTAAAAGTATTATTTTAATTTTCTGACTTTTATTGCTGTAAATTAAGCCGGCAGGTATACTGCTGGCCTAATCTTTAATTAATTATAACTACCCTAAAACTGATAACAGTACTCCCGCTGCAACAGCAGAACCAATTACTCCTGCTACATTAGGTCCCATAGCATGCATTAATAAAAAGTTCCCTGGATTTGCTTCATTTCCAAGCTTCTGAGAACATCTAGCTGCTTCAGGTACTGCTGAAACACCTGCTGCACCAATTATTGGGTTGATTTTTCCATTTGTTAAATAATACATTAATTTCCCCATCATTAAACCTGAAAAAGTACTTAAGGCAAAAGCAGATAATCCCAGTCCAATAATGGAAATAAACTGAATAGTAAAAAACTGTTCAGCTTTCAAACTTGCACCAACACTCAACATTAAAAGAATTGTAACAATATTTATCATTGCAGTACTGGCAGTATCTGATAATCTTTTTGCAACTCCACTTTCTTTTAATATATTTCCTAACATCAGCATACCAACCAGAGTTAATGCCTGTGGTACAATTAATCCAACAATTAATGAAACCAGAATTGGGAAAATTAATTTCTCAATTTTTTTAACTCTCCTCATCTGACCCATTTCAATTGATCGTTCTTCTTTGGTAGTAAAAAACTTAATAATTGGCGGCTGAATTAAAGGTACCAGAGCAATATAGATATAAGCTGCAATAGCTATTGGCCCCAGTAAATGCGGTGATAATAATGATGTTAAATAAATAGATGTTGGTCCATCTGCACCACCAATTATTGCAATCGAACCAGCCTCAGCTGGATTAAATCCTAATAATCTTGAACCAAAAAAAGTAGTAAATATTCCCAACTGAGCCGCTGCCCCCAACAACATTGTTTTGGGTTGAGCAATTAGTGGTCCAAAATCAGTCATAGCTCCAATTCCTAAAAATATTAAAGGAGGATAAATCCCCAACCTTACACCTTCATAAAGATAATGCAGCAAACCACCAACAGTTTTAGCTGTTGGGCCGGACATTAATCCTGTTCCTGGAATATTAGATAGGAAAATACCAAAGCTAATTGGTAATAGTAAAAGGGGTTCATATTCCTTAAATATTGCAAGGTACATTAAAATAGCTGAAATGATAATCATTCCAATATGACCCCAGCTCAATTGAGCAAAACCACTTCCCTGTAAAAATAATATTATTTTATCTGTCACAAATAGTACACCATCCTTTTACTGTTAATTTAAAATAAACAAATTATCTCCAGAATTAACCTCTTTACCTTCTTTTACACATACCTCTTTAATTACGCCATCTTTTGGTGCAGTAATATCATTTTCCATTTTCATTGCTTCCAGTACTGCTAGATGCTGTCCTTCCTGAACTTCTTCTCCTTCTGTAACAGCAAGCATCAGGATCTGACCTGGCATTGGTGCTTTAATTTCCAGTTCGTCATCTTCAGAAACCGAAGAAGTTCTTGATTTTTCTTTACTCTTAATTTGAGCTGCTCTCTTTTTAGCTGCTGACTGTTTATCTGTTGTACTATTACTATCTTTTGAAATAGTAGAAAACTTACTTTTACTCTGATTATTACTTTTATTAATTGATTTAATATTATTACCCTCATCAACTAATTCTACTTCAACTTCATAAATTTCGTCATCAATTTTTATTTTATACTTTTGCATATTTCTTCCCTCCTGAGTAGTAAATCCTGCCGGATGATCTTTAAGATACGAATCTATCGCTGCAGCAATAACAGCTCTTTTCTTCTTTTCTGTTTTTGCTATATTTCCTTCTTTTTCAACCTGCTTTTTGGCTTCTTTTTTACTTTTTAAAAAGAATTTTTCCATTAACCAGCCCTGAAGCTTCAAAATGATAGTTAATAAAAGCAGTACTAAAAAAACAACGGAAAGTCCAATTACGGTAATCTCCAGTGTTTCTCCTAAGACATTCATCTAATTCCTCCCAACTTAAAATAATCAAATAATTGTAAAAGCAATTTCAAACTACTATTTTATAACGGAATATTACCGTGCTTTTTATCCTGTCCATCTTCGCGTTTGTTAATCATCATCTCAAGACCATTAATTAGTTTATTTCTGCTTTCTTCCATCTTGATTACATCATTTACCATTCCTCTTTTTGCTGCAATATATGGATTGGCAAAGTTATCCTTATATTCGTCTATTTTCTCCTGCCTCAGCTGACCTGGATCATCTGCGGCCTTTATCTCTTTTCTGTAAATTACATTGGCTGCTCCCTCCGGTCCCATAACTGCTATCTCTGCTATCGGCCAGGCATAAACTAAATCAGCTCTTACCGAACGACTTCCCATCGCTATATACGCTCCTCCATAAGCTTTGCGCATTATTAAAGTAATCTTGGGTACTGTCGCTTCTGAATATGCATACAGTACTTTCGCTCCATGCCTGATTACTCCTCCGTATTCCTGTTCAACTCCGGGTAAATATCCGGGAACATCTACTAACGAAATAATGGGAATATTAAAACTGTCACAGAAACGAATAAATCTTGCTATCTTAGTTGATGCATCAATATTTAAACAGCCGGCTAAAAATTGAGGTTGGTTTGCTACTATCCCCACGCTGCGCCCATTTAATCTGGCAAAACCGATTACTGCATTTTTAGCAAAATAAGGCTGAATTTCCATAAAGCTATCCCTGTCAACCAAAATTTCTATTACATCTTTAACATTGTAAGCTTTTTTCGGGTTTTCATTTACTATCTCTTTTAATTCTTCTGTACTTCGACCTGGACTGTCATTACTCTCCAGGCTTTCAGGTTCTTCTTTAAAATTATCGGGTATGTAAGATAATAGTTTTCTGATCCTGGTTAAAGCTGCTTCCTCATTAGCTTCCATAAAATGAGCTACACCACTAATTTCATTATGGGTGGCTGCTCCTCCAAGTTCTTCTGCTGTTACTTCTTCCCCAGTTACTGACTTAACTACACTGGGACCGGTTATAAACATCTTGGATGTCTGGTCAACCATAACTATAAAATCTGTAATTGCTGGTGAATAAACTGCTCCACCGGCACAGGGCCCTAAAATTGCTGTAATCTGGGGTACCACACCAGAAGCTTTAGTATTACGATAAAAGATCTCTCCATAGCCATTAAGGGAGTCTATACCCTCATTGATTCTTGCTCCACCGGAATCATTTAAACCAATAACTGGCGCACCGTTCTTAACAGCTAAGTCCATTACTTCAGAAATCTTTTGTGCATGAGCTTCTCCAACAGAACCTCCCATTACTGTAAAGTCCTGAGCATAAACATAAACCAGCCTACCTTCGATAGTTCCATAACCTACTACTACACCTTCTCCTGGCACTTCCTTTTCGTCCATGCCTAAAGATGTACTGCGATTTTCTACAAACATATTTAATTCATTAAATGTGTTATCATCAAGTAAGTATTCTATTCTTTCTCTGGCGGTTTTTTTATTCTTTTTGTGCTGCTTTTCTATTCTTGCCTGGCCACCACCCTGTCGAATCGTCTCTTTTTTATCTTCTAATAATTTTTCCTTATCTTCTACTGACATTATTATTCCTCCTTAGCAAATGGTTCACATAACTCTAACAAGACTCCGTTAGTACTTCTGGGATGAACAAAAATAATTTTCATATTGTCTGCACCAGCGCTTGCCTTATTTCCTATCAATCTAGCTCCCTGAGCCTGCATTGCTTTTATCTTATCCTCAATGCTGTCGACTAAAATAGCAAAGTGATGAATCCCTTCCCCGTTCTTTTCGAGAAATCTGGCAATAGTACTCTCTTCATTTAAGGGCTCAAGCAACTCTATTTTACTCTCTCCAACTTTTAAAAAAGCTATCTCAACCGCCTGTGTCTCCACGATTTCTCGCTTAATAAATTTTAAACCCAGGATGTTTTGATAAAAGTTAAGGGCATTCTCCAGATTCTGAACTGCAATCCCTATATGTTCTATATTTTTGAGATTCATTTTACCTCCTTTACTTAATCGACACCATTAAGGATAGCAAAAAACTGACCACAAGTCAACTAAGATTGTTAAATTATTATCAACAAACTCCTCAACAAGCTGAACTGGCGCGGTTTCTACCGCTAATATTTTTGCTAAATAATCTTCAAATATGCTGGCCTGTTGGCTCAATCACTATTACCTTTTAACTTCCTGATCTAAGCAAACGAATAAATTCATCCAGGCACTGATTAAATATTCTCAACATAATTTACTATCTCTGATAGAGGAGTACCACTAGCAAAAATTTTTTTAACTCCTAACTGATAAAGATAATTATAATCACCCTGAGGAATTATTCCCCCTATAATAACAGGAGTATTTTCTATTTTTTCTTCCTCCAATAATCTAAATAACTTTTTTAAAAGTGTTTTTTGAGCCCCAGAAAGAATACTAACACCAATCAAATCAACATCTTCCTGCAGGGCAGTGCTCACAACATCCTGAGCTGTATTCCTGAGACCGGTATAAATTACTTCCATCCCTGCATCTTTTAAAGCACGTGCAACCACTTTTGCTCCCCGGTCATGGCCATCCAGACCTAATTTAGCGATCAAAATTCTTTTTTTACTTTTCAATAGAATCCTCTCCTATCTGAATTTAATATTTTAATCTAATTTTATTCTTTCTTCTCCACTATAAATGTTAAAACGCTTACCCCTGCAGAAACCTATCAAAGTCAGATTTCTTGCTCTAGCTATTTTAAGTGCCGCCTCTGTCGGGGCCGATCTTGAAACTAAAAATGGTATTTTTTGTTTCAAGATTTTCACAACCATTTCTGAAGAAATTCTACCGCTGGTGAGAACAATTTTATTTGTAAGTTGAATATTGTCCTTTAATGCCCTGCCAATAACTTTGTCGAGGGTATTATGACGTCCGATGTCTTCAAACTGATAAATAATCTGATTATCTGTAGCCAGGGCTGCAATATGAGTCCCCCCTGTCTGCTGGAAATATTCTGAATTCTGCTGTAAGTTGCTCATTAAAAGCGGAATTTTAGCTGCAATAAGTTTTAAATCAGAACTAATGTGACTGGCTGCTGCACAGTCTTTAAGATTAATAAAAGTTGATCCTCCTCCACAACCCGAAGTTAGCGTTCTTTTTTTATAGGCTGCTGGTGAGAAATCTCCTTTTACTTCAATCATAGCTACAGTTCTGTCATATTTAAAATCAATTTTTTTTAGATCATTTTTACCCTCGATAATTCCTTCTGCCGCCAGAAAACCCATAATCAATTCTTCCAAATCTTCCTGAAGCACCATCAGAGTCAAAAACTGATAGCCATTTATAAAGAGTGTCAGTGGTTCCTCACTAATTATCAAATCCTGCTCATCAATAAATTTGTTTATTTTAAATTTTCTGATATTTTTTCTGATTATAACCTTCTCTGCCATTTCTTACACTCCTCTTAAAACTATTAACAAACAATACCCAAACTAATAAAGCCTCTTTAATTCAGTAACTTTGTATATTTTTATACTTCGCTAACAATTACTATTAACCTTTATTTTTTTAATAAAAATTTGGAAAGAAAAAAATGCCCGGAGAGCACTTTTTCAGGCCCCGGACATTCATGATTTTTTAGCTTTTATATTTCGAAGTAATACCAGTCAATTTCTGTGCCATTTCGGCAAGATCTTCTGCAGCATTGACAATATCAATAGTTGAATTACTCTGCTCATCTGAGGCAGCTGCTACCTCTTCTGCAATTGAAGCGGATTCCCTACTTATTTCCGAGATATCCTCTACAGCTTTACTAACATCTTTACTATTATGCTTCATATCCTGAGAATTATAAACAATTTCATTTATTAAATTACTCAATCGCGAAACAACATTTTCAATTTCTGCAAAAGTTCTTTCTGCTTCTGCAACTGCTCTGCTGCTTGCCCTAACTCCCTGATCAGATTCTGTCATCATCTCTGTAGTATCACTGACTTTTGTCTGAATCTCTTTGATCAGACTATTTATCTCATCTGTTGCCTGAGATGATTCTTCTGCAAGTTCTCTTATTTCTTCAGCAACAACACTAAAACCACGACCAGCTTCGCCAGCCCTTGCAGCCTCAATTGCAGCGTTTAAAGCCAGTAGGTTTGTCTGATCTGCAATTCCATTAATAATCTCAACAATTTTACCTATCTGTCCGGATAATTCATCTAATTCTGATACACTCTTTAGAACATTTTGCTGATTATCAACTACAACTTCTATCTCATCTGCCGTAGTTTTTACTGCTTTATTTCCTTTATCAATCTCTTTTCCTGCTTCAGCAGCTTCAGTTTTAATTACTTCTGCTTTTTCAGTAATCGCATCTATTTTTTGATCAAGCTCTACTATGTTTTCTTCCGTTTGAGCAAGCTTATCATTCTGCATAACTGTTCCTTGAGCTAAATTGTTAATAGAACGACTAACTTCCTCAGCCGAAGCTGACATTTCCTGACTGCTGGCTGAAAGTTCTTCACTTGATGCTGCCAGATTTTCAGCAATATCCGACTCTTTTTTAACCGATTCTAAAAGATTATCTTTCATTCGTTTTAAAGCGGCCGCAATTGAACCTATTTCATCACTGCGAATGCTGTATTTTGTCAGAAGTTCTTTGTTATTATCTCTTAGATCAAAATCTGCCAGTCGATCTATAATTCCTGTTAATAAACTAATTGGGCTGGCCAGATAACTGGCAATTAAATAGGTTAGCAATAAAGAAATCAATAAAATTATGAGCCCAATTATTAAAAACTGGTTTCTTAACTCTAAATATGAACTTTTAATATTGTCAATATATACTCCGGTACCAAGAATCCAGCCCCAGGGTTCAAATCCCTTAACATAAGAGAGTTTTGGTTCAATACGATTTTCCTGATCATAATACTGCCACTGATATTCTACAAAACCAGCCTCATTTTCTTTTACAACCTCAACCATTTCTTTAAATAAATATTTTCCATCCGGATCCTGAATTGAGCCAATATTCTCCCCCTCTAAAGACTTAGAGTAAGGATGCATTATCATTACAGGCTGCTGATCATTAATCCAGAAATAATCTCTATCATTCTGGCCAAAAGTCATCTTTTCGACAGCCGAAGCAGCTCTTTTCTGAGCCTCTTCTCGACTTATTTCACCATTTATTTCCATCTGGTGATAATATTCTATGACTCCAAGTGCCGAATTTACCATTTCCCTAACCTGAGTTTCTTTTTCCTGATAAAGTGTATCATTCAAATTGTTTAAAGAATAAAAACCAAGAGTAAGCACTGTTATAACAACCAACATTACAATAAATGTTATCATTTTCTTTTTTATACCAAACTTAATCTTCTGCACTAAATACTAACCTCCCTAAAAAAATAAATATAATTATTCTGATAAAAATAATCATATTTGTTATTAAATATACTTCTTTACTCAGGTTGATTTTCCTGCTTTAAAAAGAAAAAAACTGCCGGAAAGCAGTTTTTTTTACAAAATTAATATTTTAATTTAAAATCAACTATATTTTTAAGCTGTTGACCATTGAGATAGCTCCGCAAATTGTCTTTAAAAATTTCAAAACGCCGCTGGTCGTTTGTAGGCGAAAAGCCAGAAGTATGCGGTGTTAAAATCACATTATCCAGATCCCAGAGTTGACTGTTTTCCGGCAGAGGCTCTGGATCTGTTACATCAAGTCCTGCTCCTGAAATCCAGTTGTTTTTTAGAGCCTCAATCAGCTGATCCTGTTTAATTAAAGTACCTCGACCTATATTAACTATAAAAACAGAGTCTTTCATTAATTTAAATTCATCTCGTCCAATTATGCCTTCTGTTTTAGGAGTAGCCGGGAGAGTCAAAATAAGATAATCCGATTCCTTTAATAGTTTATCAAGGTCATCACTTAAATATATTTTATCCACATATTCGGGAGTTTCAATCATGGTTCTTTTTAAGGCCAGAACTTTAGCTCCCCAGGCCTTTGCTCTTTTAGCCACTGTACTACCGATATCCCCAAAACCTAAAATCCCAACTGTGGAATTAAAGAAATCCTTAATTTCAGTTTTACGCTGCCAATTTTTGTCCTTCTTATCATAGGCATAATCAATTAAATTCCGATTATGAGCCATAATCATCGAAAATACATGTTCGGCTATTGGTTTCCCATAAACTCCACTTGAATTTGTCAGTAAAACATCATTTTTTTGATATATTTCTTGATTTGCATAGCGGTCAACACCAGCACTGGGGAGATGAAGCCACTTCAAATTTTCAGCCTTTTTGACCAAATCAGTTTTGGGCCAGCCAAATACTATCTCCGCCTCTTTAAGTAAAGGTAGATAATCCTCGCTGGAATCAATTAAATTTAGTTTGAGTTCCGAATCCAGCTGATTTATTTCTGCTTCAGCTCCTGCTGGCAGGTCAAAAATTTCATTTTTGATAACTAATATATTGTGCAATTTAGTATACTCCTCTCTTTTATTTTAAAACTAAAATTTTTGAAAATTTAGCTTTCCAGTTCTTCAATTTTAGCCTCTATTAACGATACAATCTCTTTGATTGTTTTTTCGCCCTCAATTTTTAGAATCGGACAATTTAATTTCTGCATCCACTCTTCGTGGGTTCTCCTGTTTCTGAATTCCGTCTGATCATAATCATATCTTGCCGCTGAATCTAAAAATTTCTGGTGCCTCTCAAACATTTTACCTCCGGGCAGCACTGCACTGCCGAACCGCTGCTGCTCTCTGCTTTTTAGCCTTCTTAATCTAACATTAATTGGTGTCCAGAGATAGATCACAAGATCAAAGGAATCCCTAAAAACATCTCCCCAGCCACAAAAAGAACCACTAATTATCCAGCGGCTTTCATTTCTAAGATCTTTTTTTAGCAGACAGCGGCGTTCTTCAATTGAACGTAGTTGCTGATAGGGGGGATCAGTTGGTTTCCAGAAATAATTATCAGCATCAAAATGAGCAAAATTATGTTTTTTGCTCAGTGCTTTAGCAACTGTTGTAGTCCCAGAACCTGATGGTCCTAAAATATGTAGATGATTTATCATTTTTCTGCTCCTTATTAGCTAAATTAACATTCTGTTAAGATATTTATTCAATAAATTTAGTTAATTACCTGCTTTTAAAACAAAAAGCGAGCAGAAATCTGCTCACTTTCATTAAGAAACAGTCTTTTCACTAATTATTAATCTAAGTGAAATAAGCATTTCTACTCCACCAATTATAAAGTAAATAATATGCAAAAAATTAATAGTTCTCATCATTACACACTGGACAACAATCCAACCAGCAAGAACAAGCCCCATAAAATGGCTAATATAAAAGCTATAATCATAGTTTTTAAATAAAATAACTGCTGCAAAAATATTACCTAATCCTATAATTACAAATAAAATTATACCTGGAACTAAAAAACTATTAAAAGGTGAGTTCTCTAAAACATCAATAGGAATCCCCATTGGGCTAAGCGGATTAATAATTGCCCCTCCACCGCCAAATAAAGCACCTATTCCAACAAAAAAATGAAAAAAAGTTAATAGTTTTTTCATAATTTTCCTTTCTTATCAGGCTTCAGCGCTATTAGTTATTTAATCAGCTTCTGAACTAAATTTGGAATTTCTCCTTTAATTTTTTTAAAATAAGCCATTAAAAAATTCCTCCACATTTATATTTTTGTCTCCTATAATAAAAAATATTTAAATCTCAGCGTAAATTTTATTAACTTAAAGTTCTTAGAATCAATTTAACTTTACAGCTGTACCGTAAGCTAAAATTTCTGCTGCGCCGCCCATTACCTGTGAGGTTGTAAAGCGAACATTTACTACTGCATCCGCATTTAAACTTTCAGCTTCCTCAATCATTCTTTTTAGAGCCTCTTCTCGAGCTTCACTAATCATCTGAGTATATTCCTTTACCTCGCCTCCAACTATATTTCTTAAGCCAGCCATAATGTCACTGCCAATATGTCTGGCTCTAATTGTATTTCCCCTTACAAGACCCAGCTGCCCCGATATTTCTCTACCTGCTACACTCTCAGTATTTACGATGATCAAATTTTTCATTTTTTTTATCCTCCCACCTTTCCTTGATTAAGGCAATTAAAATTATTAGCAGAGCAATAATTAAACCACCAAGAGCAAATCTAATTAAAAGTGGTAAACCTGGGTCATTAATGATGACCAGCATTAAATGATAAAGACCACTCCCGATTAGAAAAGCAAGACTGATTAACAGAAGAATTATTCCAATTTTTTTCAGCATTTACATCACCCTTAAAATAAAAAGTGTTCACTTTTAAACCTTTATAACATCAAGAATCGCAAGCAAATAAAATATAATCCCTGATAAGCCAATTAACCCCAGATACTTCAACTTTGGGTATTTGTATCTAAAAGCAGAAAAGAAACTCAAATTCTAAATTATCAATGCGTTTCCTCCCTTTTTGGTCCCGGGTGCATAGAAAAATATCCCATTTATTTAAAACTGGAAAATCATATAGGCCTCTCTCCATGCTGCAGCTGCAAGTATCAAGAATGAAATAATAATTGCAAAGTAGTTTTTCTTCTTTAGTTTATCTCGCTCCGATTTAGGTACAGCTTCAGATTTTTTTAAAAAACTCTCTGACTTATTTATCGCTATTTTATCAGTGGCCACAGCCAGAAGTACGGCAGCCATCATCTCATATGGTCCACTTCGCATAAACACTTTCCAGCTCGGCGCCAACTTTTCTGTCATCTGAATAGCAAAAGAATTTGTACCAAGAATTAGACCATATAGTGTGGTCCAGGCCAGAGGGACCAAATAACCAAAGGCAAAATATTTAACCCGGAGAATATAATTACCAGCTATAATAACAAAAAACCCAAGTGTATTTATAATAAAAATTTTAAAAAATTCTAATACCAAACTGAAAGCTGCACTATCTCCGGCCAAATTACTAAGAGCCATTCTTCCTCTTAATAAACCATCTGGCAGAAAATGATAGGAAATAAACCAGCTTGAAAAAAGCAGGAATAATGAAAGTAAATATAGACCAAAAAATCTTACAATTATTCTATCACTTTTTAATAAATTTTTCACTTTTTTCTCCTTATCTCAGCTACTGTTAAATTTTAAATTTAACTGTCAATTATTAGAAAATATCAATTCTAATCTATATATCTAATATATATAAACAGAAGCAATAAATTTATTTCTTCTCAGCTGTCATAATTAAGGGAATTGAATTTAATTCTCTAAACTGGTCTCCATTTGAATTACCATAAACATTCTTTATTTTAAATCCAGCCTGATTTAAATCTGCTTCCAGCTCTGACCTGCAGAGCGGATATAACTCAATTTTATTTTTCGATAAAATTTGATCATTAAAGTGATCGATCAATCTTGTTATAAAATAAATTACATTTTTCTCTTCAGCATATTTATAATCCCGCTCAAAGCGGACAGAATCATCCTGACTGTAAATTGTGGGCAGTCCATCTAAATCAAGCTCCAGGATTCGATAATAATTTACTATCTGAATAAATATTTTCCCACCAGCTTTTAAGAGCTCAGCTGCCAGTTTTAAAAACTCTTTAATTTCTTCTTTTTGAAGATGAACCAGCACATTACCAATTATATAAATACCATCAAAGCTGGCATCCTTAAATTTTTCCTTTAAATGCAGCATACCCAGCCTATAAAAGTCAACATTTACCCGGGCTGCTTCTATTTTTGATTCGGCTATTGAAATCATTTCCGCATCTATATCAACCGCTTGCAGCTGATATCCTTTTTCTGCCAGAGCTATACTGTAACTTCCGGTGCCACAGCCGACATCAAGCAGTTTTATATCATCTTTTTTATCCTTCAGATCCTTAAATGTATTATCAATCAATTCCAGCTTTTTGTCATTAAGTGGAAAAATTTTATCATAGTTTTTACTGAACTCTGAATAAAATTCCATATTTATCACTCCCAGACCAAAGTTAATTAAATTACTTATCATTATCAAATTTAGCCATTAATCAAAAATGTCCTGCTTCATAAGTAAATTTAATTTTCAAAAAAACTCTATAACCAGAGGTGTGGCTATAGAGTTTTTTGCAGTTATTATTTTTTGATTGGAATCCAGATTTCTGATCTGTAATCTTCAGCCTCAGGATTACCGGGTAGATAGACTTCTAATTCAGGTCCTCCAGCATGTTCATAGCCTGTGGAAGGGAACCATTCTGAATAAATACGCTGCCAAACTTTTTGAATCGCATCAGGCATTGGGCCCACAACTTCGAATACTGCCCAGCTGTTTGCTGGTATAAATCTTGCTTCAACTTCAAAATCAAGCTCCCTATTTGGCTCCTCAACTGCAATCATATACCTCATTCTATCCTTATTTTCTTCATAATCCATACAGATACCAAGAATCCCCATTTGATCAGCAAGTGGATACAACTTTTCGCAAAACCCATTTTGATTGCATTGATCCCAGAACTCAGGTATTTCTTTGAAATTCTGTCCATCAAGAGTAGAAACCTGAATACTCTTCCCAACAACTTTAAACTCTTCTTTTTCAACAATTCGATAATCCATATTTTCAGCCCCCTGTAGTTTTAGTTGGAAAAAGAGACGCGGATAGGCCTTTAATTTTGAGTCAGTATTTTTTACTGTTGAAGGATTTATCCCGTGAAGTCTGCTGAATGCTTTAGAAAAGGATTCAGCTGTTGAATAACCATATTTAACTGCCACATCAATGACTTTAGAATTATCTGAGGCAAGATCTTGAGCCGCTAAAGTAAGCCTTCTCTTGCGGATGTATTCTGCGACAGTATAACCTGCTAACATATTAAACATCCTTTGAAAATGGAATTTTGATAAACAGGCTATTTTAGCTACTTCTTCAATCTTAAACTCCTCACAGATATTTTCTTCAAGATAATCAATGCTTTGATTTAATTTTTTAATATATTCCAAACCGATCTCCCCTTCCATAAATAATCATAACAGAATATATATACTGCAGCCTGTCAATTAATGCTTTCTGATGACAGATCTTATTAATTTTTTATAAGAGCTGATAAATCAAAAAAATCTTTGTTATTTTCTGCAGCCCAATTGATGATCTCTGGATAAAGATCAACTAGTTTTTCATCATTCTTCTTGTTTTGATATAACTGAAGTAGTCTTTGATTAAACTCCCTGTATTCTTTAAACTGACGTCCCTGAATCATAATCAGCTCTTGAATATTTCTAGTCTTCTCAAATAACTTTTCCTCAAAATTTTCTGCTGCAAATACTATAAAGGTGGCCCAGGTCATATACTCATTAAAAGTCATTGGTATGCTGCTATAACCCTGCTGCTGATTCCATTTTTTAAAGTTACTAAAAGCTGGAGCAATATCAGATAAATAATTATTTGTTGCCGGATTAACATAATTATGGTCAATTTCAGTAAATAAATTACTAATAAATAATCCCCGCTGTTCATCTTTGCTTAATTTACCATTAAAACTCTGGCTGTAAGAATCAAGCCCCTGAACAAAAATAAATGTTTCCTGATAATCATAGTTTTTTGCCTTAAAGGCAAAAGTATTATGAGGAGTGGAACCAGCCAGAGGAGAAAATACTATACGGTGAGAATCATATTCAACCAAAAAATTCATTTCAAGCCAGCTCCAAATCTGCTTGATCATCGATTTCTTTTCAAATTGATTTATCTGATTTTGATAATAATCTTGATGATTTTTATAAAAGGCCAAAAACTTACTCTTTTCAGCAAAATCTAAAAAGAGATTAAGATTCATGCTAAAATTATTATCACTGTAAAATGGATAGTTGGAATTTGCTATCAGTTTTTCGCCTTCAAAATTATAATAAGCGGAATAATTTTTCCATTTATTATAATTGCCGCGTGATTTAGTTAATGAATCACTTAGCTTTTTTACAATTGGATGCTGTTTATATTCCTTGAAATATCTTTGAACCTCCTGATAATATTCAGTATCCTTATAAATCATCCCTGAACTCTGTCCATATTCGCCAAGTGAAATGATAATGTGAAGCAGCTCATATGTTTTTGGAATTTCAATTCTTAATTTTCCTCTATTCTGCTCAATATGCTCTTTTTTTATTTCGATTCCTGAAATTATGGAAACAGTTTTTAAATCTGAAGTAGAATAAGTGTATTTCCAGGGCTGCCATAATAAAAGTATAATTAATGATATTACAAATAAAGCAACTATCCAAAACCATTTCCCTTTGATTTTGAAACACATGCTGAACCTCCTGTTTGTTTTTAAACAAAACTATAATAATCCTTGTCCATATTTATTTTTGATTTATCAAGTAAATAACCAGCTTTTGCTAGAACTTTTGCCGAAGCAGAATTATCTTTTTCAACAATCCCCCAGATTACCTCTAAATTAAGTTCTTTTTGAGCCCAGGCTGAAAATACTTTAACCGCTTCCGTAGCATAACCAGCACCCTGATATTTTTCTTCCACTGCATAACCAACTTCAACAAGATCATCAACAGGACTTAGGCCAATGTGACCAATTAATTCTTTGTTTTTCTTTAGCTCAATTCCCAGAACAAATGGTTTTTTTAAAGGGTCTACTTCTGAATAAGATTCAATCAAAAAATTAATAACTTCTGCGGCTTTTTCTTGATTCTTATAGTACTGATCTGACAGCCATCTTCTAATTCCCTCTTCCTGACTCATCTGAAAGACTTTTTTCAAATCACTTTTTTTAAACAATCTCAGCTTTAATCTCTTTGTTTCAAAACTAATTTCATTCTTCATTAAAATTTTCCCAACCTTTGTTTTAATTTTGTCTTTTCACAATATAGTTATATAATATAAATTTCACAATCTAAAAATAAAATAAATAACTCCCTTTATAAATCTGCCACAGGGGTTTTATCTTCCAGCCAGGTCAGTTCTGTATCCAGCATGAATTGATGGGGCCAGTTTATATCTGTATCTACCCAATTTTTATAAGTTTTAATAACCTGATAAAATTTTTCCACTAATTTTTGATCAGGGATGGCCATTAAATCATCGATAGTTTTCATCAATTGATCCGGCTTATCTTCAATTTCAGCCAAAACTCTCAGAAACCACTTATGAAAAGGATAAAGACATTCATTTTCTGCTAAAATCAAGCGCCCGCCAAATAGAACCAGATTATTAACTGCCCGATTGAGCAGATACTGATTATTTAGTTTAATCGCCTCTTCTGCATACCATTTCCAGGCTTCAAATTGAGCATAAAATCTCTCTATTTTATCCTGTTTTTCTTTAACCGGATAAACTGTAATTTTAGCGAGCAGACCTGCTAAATCAGCAATTCGAGAAAAAATTATTTCTGCTCCCTCAAAAGCAAAACGAGCTGGCTCACTTCCTCTTTCGGCAACTTTTTCCATAAACTCTAAACTTATATATTTGCCGTCAATATACTCGGTTGGAGCCACAGCTAATTCTGGATCAAAATATGTAAGTTTTCCTATATTTTTTCTTGTAAGGTAATCTTCTTTGCTAACAATAAACAACACATCTAAATCAGAGCTTTCCCGCTCAAAACCATGAGCTATTGATCCACATAAAAGCAGAGCTTTTATGTCGGTATTCTCAATAATTTTATTCTTCAAATTCTCAAGTGTTTTTTTGTGATGTTGATACATATTATTCCTCCAGCAAATTATTAATTATAAAAGCTTATATATCTCATTAAATTATCTTCGCTATTAAAGTTAATAATCCTCTATTAAATAAAAAACCTCTTCTGCTGTTAACAAAAGAGGTCTCTAAAATAATATTATATTTTTTAATTTTAATGTTTTCTCCAACATAACCACCATTCAGAACACTCCACCTCTCCCTGTTTAATTAATTCTTCTCTTTTTTCAAGATGAGACTTATTATTTTCTGGATGCTTGATCAGCTTATAATCAAATACCTGACTGTCGGACCAATTAAACTGTTCTTTATTTTTTTTAGCCATTTTGCTCACTCCTCACTATTTGATATTGATTATTATTTTCAATTATAATAAAAATAAGTATTTTTGTCAAGTAAATAAGCAAAAAAGAGCAGCCATTTAAGCTGCCCTTTAAATCTTTAATAATTTTCATTCATAATAAAGTTATTAAATCTAATCTAATTCTGTTAATACAACACCTATTAAACCAGGGCTAGTATGCACAACCATTACCGGACTAATTTCGCTAAAATATGTTTCTTTTACCTGGGCCAGCTCTTTAAATTTATCGAGAAGCCCCCTGGCTTCTTCTTCGGCTGCTGCATTCATTACATCAACTACATATTCCTTGCCTTCCTCCAATTTATCTTTGATAATAGAATACATTTTCTTTAGTGAACGCCGTCGTCCTCTAACTTTATCAAAAGTAAAGTATTCTCCATCTTCATCAATAGCAATAATAGGCTTAATATTTAAAAATTCCGCAATAGTTCCTGATACTTTACCAATACGCCCACCCTTTTTGAGGTATTTAAGAGTTTCAACTACAAAAAAGACCTCTATTTTATCCTTTTTAGCTTCTACTTTTTCAATTATTTTATCAAATGATACTTCAGCTTCATTTACCAGAGAACTTGCATAAAGAACCAGTCTTCCCAGTCCTTTAGAAAGCATCTTAGAATCAATAACTTCAACTTTTATTCCATCTATTTGGTCTGCAACCATCATACAGTTACTGTAAGTTGCGGACAGTCCACTCGAAATATGAATAGATATAATATGGGTATAGCCTTCATCTTTTAACTCATTATAAACATCCATAATTTCCTGTGGGGAGGGCATAGAAGTAGTTGGGATTTCTTTCTCAAAACTCTCATAGACCTCTGCTGGAGTTATATCAACTCGGTCATGGTACTGAGAATCACTGTAAATAACTTTTAAAGGAATAGATTTAATCCCGAATCTCTTTAAATCATCTTGAGTTAAATCAGATGTACTATCAGTTACAACCGCAATTTTTTCTTTCATTATTTTTTCTCCTTCTAACTGTGACTTAATTTAAGCATAATCAAAAATTTTAAAATTTTGTTGACAACAAATCATATTATAGCAGAAATAAGCCTATTTAAGCAAATTTATGGTTAAAGTTAACTACACAATTACCACCATCGTTCTTACAACTGTAAAGAGCTTTATCTGCTTTATCAATTAATTCTTCAAAGTTGTTTTCTTTGTTTAAAGTTACAGTCCCGATACTGCAAGAAATTGCAAGTTCTGGCTCCTTTTTAATCTTAACTTTTTCTATACTTTCCAGAATTCTAACTGCCACCTTACTGGCAGCCATAGTACTGGTCCCGGGAAGTCCAACTACAAATTCGTCACCTCCATAACGAGCAAAAAGATCAAAATCTCTGATAACTTTATTAACAGCCTCTGTAATTGACTTTAAAACTTGATCTCCGATTAGATGTCCGTAATTATCATTAATTGATTTAAATTTATCAACATCAAACATAATTACCGAAAGAGGAGTTTTATTTTCAACTGACTTAAAATATTCTTCCTGCATTAAATCGAAAAAATACTGACGATTGAAAATCCCGGTAAGTCCGTCCTGGGTAGCTCTTTCCTTATACTGCTGGCCCCTAATACGCTCCGTAATATCAACACAGCTGCCGACAAAACCAGCAAAGTTTCCCGCTTCATCATAAAATGGAGCTCCTGTATCATCAATCCAGCGGTATTCTCCATCATGTCTCTGCAGTCGGTAAACCATGTTGAAACGCTTTTTTTGATTAAAATTTTCTAAATAAATTTTCATACATTCTTCTTTATCATCAGGATGCACTCCATCTTCAAACCAGCCGTTGCCATATTCCTCTCCTAAACTTCGCCCCCTAAAATCAAGCCAGGTTTGATTGAAGTAATAACATTTTGCATCAACACCAGAAACCCAGATTAAATTAGGCGTATTTTCAACAATTCTTTTATACTGCTCAAGCTTTAAACCCATCTGCTGATCTCCTCTCTACTATTCTTACAATTTTACTTATATTTAAATATATTATACTATTTTTAGAACCTAATGTACAACTAACGTTTAACATTCTTTTTTTTAGATTATAATTTTCTAAAATCAAAAAAGCAGCTTCAACTCTCTTACGAGAATCAAAGCTGCTCCTGGATTAACTTATATAATTTATCTTCTCAAATTTCTAATGATTTCATCAAACTCATCCTTGGAAATTTCTCCCTTTGCATAACGCTGACGGGCGGTTTCTTCGGCACTGTCTCTATGGTCACTTCTTATCTGTTCTCTATTATAGTAAGAGTTATTATTCCGCTGATTATAATTTTTGCCTTCATTGCCTTTCTGAACAATAAAATAAATTACTGCTGCCAGAATAATTACCCAAAAAAACATCATAAATCCTCCACCTCCTAGATAATTGTTAAATCCCATGTGGCCAAATCCACCCATGTGACCAAATCTAAACATATTATCACTACTCCTTTTATAAACTTGAGTGCTTTGCTTTAATTATATCATAAAGTAAGAATGTGAAGGAAATATGAATTTTATTATATTTTTGGAATTATACTTAATTTGATTAAATTGTTTCTGCTAACTAATGATAAGGATACATCTATTTTCTAAAATAATCTACGCCTGACTTAAAGAGCATCTGATCTTTTTGACCTATTATATTTTTAGCAACATTATTTCCAATTCTCTCTGAATGTCCCATTTTACCCAAAACCCTACCATCTGGACTGCAGATTCCTTCTACTGCTGCAATTGAACCATTAGGATTATGCGGCATTTCCATAGTTGGATTTCCCTTTAAATCAACATATTGAGTTACAATCTGTTTTTTAGCATTTAATTCTTTTATCATTTCAGCTGAAGCAACAAAACGCCCTTCACCATGAGAAACAGGAATTGTATGGATATCTCCCGGTTTTACTTTAGTCAGCCAGGGAGAATTATTGGAAATAATTTTTGTATTTACCATTTGAGATACATGCCGCCCAATTGTATTATATGTTAAAGTAGGAGAATCAGCGGTTAAATCTCGAATCTCCCCATAAGGTAGCAATCCCAGCTTAACCAGAGCCTGAAAACCATTACAAATTCCAAGCATCAAACCATCTCTATTATTTAATAAATTCATAACTGCCTCTTTAATCTCCGGATTTCTAAAAACAGTGGCAATAAACTTACCAGATCCATCGGGTTCATCTCCAGCACTAAAACCACCAGGCAGCATGACAATCTGGGAATTTCTAATTAAAGCAGCTATTTTTTCTATTGAACTTTCTATCTGTTCTGGTTCTAAATTTTTAAAAATAAAGGTCTCAATTTCAGCTCCTGCTTCTCTAAACTGTCTCGCTGTATCATACTCACAGTTTGTTCCCGGGAAAACTGGAATCAATACCCGGGGTTTAGCAGTCTTAAAGTTTGCAGAAAAACTATTTTGACTCTGAGAAAGATCAACTTTAAGTAATTTTTGCTGTTCTTTAGAAGAAATTAAATCAGCAAATTCTTCTTCCTCAGTTGTAGTTTTATATATTTTTTCCAGAGGTTCTTCCCAGCTCTTTAAAGCAGCTTCAATATTAATTTCTATCTGAGCAACTTTAATTACTTCTTCAATTATGGTTCTACCAATTAATTTGAAATCTATTCCGTCAAACATCTCTGCTGGTTCATATTTTCCGTCAACTTCTAAAACTAAAGCACCATATTCAGGCGAAAAGAATTCTGATTCGCTCAGCTGAGAAGTTATTTCAACCCCAATTTTGTTGCCAAAGCTCATCTTTGACAGGGCTTCAGCCAGCCCTCCAAATGTTACTGCAGAAGCAGCTTTTATTTTTCCTGCTGCTATTAACTGTTCTACTTTTTTATAGGCCTGTTTGAGTTTTTCTATATTTGCTAATTCGTCCTCTCCTCGCTCTACAGGAAGATAGATAATTTTACTATTAACATCTTTAAACTCTGGAGAAATCACATTATTAATATCAACAGTATCAACTGCAAAAGAAACTAAAGTTGGCGGTACATCTATTTCATGAAAAGTTCCTGACATACTGTCTTTACCACCTATAGCTGGTAATTCAAATTCTTTTTGTGCCTGATAAGCTCCCAATAAAGCACTAAAAGGCTTACCCCATCTCTCAGGATCCTGACGCAGACGCTCAAAGTACTCCTGAAAAGTAAACCTAATTTTACTGTAATCACCACCAGAAGCCACAATTTTGGCAATTGATTCTATAACAGCATAAAAAGCTCCATGAAAAGGACTCCAGGTAGTTAATTTTGAATCATAACCATGGCTCATAATTGTCCCCGTGTTTGTTTCTCCTTCTATTAGCGGTATTTTAGCTGACATAGCCTGAGTTGGAGTTAACTGAAACTTTCCTCCATAAGGCATTGTTACACTTCCACCACCGATTGAACTATCAAATTTTTCAACCAACCCTTTTTGACTTGCTACATTAATATTCGCCAGATTCTGCAGCCATTTTGATTTCAAATTATCTGCTTCAGCCAGACGTTCAACTACAGCTCTTTTGAAATAATTATCAGCCGCTTCCGGTTTGGTAACCTTAACTTCTGTAGTTTGAGTAGCCCCGTTTGTATCCAGAAAACTTCTACTCAAGTTAACAATATCATCACCATTCCAGCGCATAATTAATCGATTATGATTTTTAACCTCAGCTACAACGGTTGCCTCTAAATTTTCTTCTGCAGCCAGAGCAATAAAACTCTCAACATCTTCTTTGCCTATAACAACTGCCATTCTTTCCTGTGACTCCGAAATAGCAAGTTCAGTCCCATCCAGGCCTTCATATTTTTTTGGTACAGCGTCTAAATTAATTTCCAGTGCATCTGCCAGCTCACCAATGGCTACAGACACTCCTCCAGCACCAAAGTCATTACAGACTTTAATTTTCTTACTCACTTCAGGATTTCGAAACAAACGCTGTATTTTTCTCTCAGTCGGTGGATTACCTTTTTGTACTTCAGCACTGCTCTCTTCTATCGATTCTTCTGTATGCACCTTGGAAGAACCAGTTGCACCTCCACAACCATCACGACCAGTTTTACCACCAAGAAGAATAACTATATCCCCAGCTAAGGCCTCTCCTCGAAAAACATTTTCTTTAGGAGCTGCTGCAATAACTGCTCCTATTTCCATATGTTTAGCGAGATAACGTTCATTATAAATTTCATTAACCATCCCTGTTGCCAGACCAATCTGATTACCATAAGAGCTGTAGCCATCCGAAGCTTCCTGGACGATTTTTTTCTGTGGTAATTTACCTTCCAGCGTCTCCTCAATTGGAGTTCTTGGGTCCCCAGCACCGGTAACTCTCATTGCCTGATATACATAAGAACGCCCGGAAAGCGGATCTCTAATCGCTCCTCCAAGACAGGTGGCTGCTCCACCAAAGGGCTCAATTTCTGTCGGATGGTTGTGAGTCTCATTTTTAAACATCACCAGCCAGTCTTCATCCTTACCGTTTACGTCAACTTTAACTTCTATACTGGCTGCATTTACCTCATTTGAAATTTCTAAGTCTTCCAATTTCCCTTCTGCTCTTAATTCTTTCATTCCCATTAAGGCAATATCCATAAGGCAAATATCTTTTTCTTTATTCTGATAAATCTTTTTGCGTCCCGTTAAATATTCTCGATAGGCTTTTTTAACCCCCCGGGTAAATTTACTCTCTTCAATTTCTACATTCTCAATTTTAGTCAAAAAAGTTGTATGTCGGCAGTGATCAGACCAGTAAGTATCCAGCACTCTAATCTCAGTAATAGTCGGATTTCTTTTTTCATCTTCTCTAAAATATTTCTGAGTATGTTTTAAATCTTCAATACTCATTGCCAGGCCAAATTCAGATAAGATATTTTTTAGTTCTTTTTCATCTGCTTTAATAAAACCTGTTATACTTTCAACTTTATCCGGCAGTTTATAACTCATTTTTAAATTTTCCGGTTTCTTTAGCTCAGCCTCTCTGGAGTCAACTGGATTAATATAGTAATCTTTTATTTTTTCGACATCTTCTTCACTTAAATCACCTGTTAAAATAAAAATTTGGGCCACTCGCACAATAGGCTTTTCATCATTATTTAAAATCTGAATACACTGTTCAGCAGAATCTGCCCTCTGGTCATATTGTCCCGGCAGATATTCTACTGCAAATATCTTAGCTTCTGCAGCTGCTGTAATTTCCTCCTGATAAGTCAGATCCACAGGCAGCTCTGCCAGGATTGTCTCACACGCCTTTCTGTAAGCCGAATCCGAAATAGCTGTTATATCATAGCGGTTCAACAATCGCAGTCCTTCTAGACTATCAAGTTCCAGACTTTCTCTAAAATCATGCAGAAGTTCTTCTGCCTTAACATCAAAACCTTCTTTTTTTTCAACAAAAACCCGTCTGATCTGCTCTGCCATTTTTAGCTCTCCTTTTTGAAAATTTTATATGCAAAAAAATCTCTTGCAATTTAATTATAGAATGATACACTTAAGTAGTAAAATTAATAATACTTATACTATTGATAAGGAGTGTTAATCAATGGCTTTAAATTATGAATTATATAAAGTCTTTTATCAGGTAGCCAGCTCTTTAAGCTTTTCCAGAGCTGCTGAAAATTTATTTATATCTCAGTCTGCAGTCAGTCAGAATATTAAAAATTTAGAAAATGAATTAAATACTGACCTATTTATTCGCAGTACCAAAAAAGTTGAGCTGACTAAAACAGGTAAAATTCTGTTTGAACACATTGAACCGGCGTATAACTTAATAGAAAATGGAGAAAAGAGTATTAAAGAAATCAATGCTTTAAAAAAGGGTGAAATTCACATTGGAGCGAATGATACAATTTCCAAAGATTTTTTGCTTCCCTATTTAAATAAATTTCATCAGCTCTATCCAGATATTCAAATCCAAATAACAAATAGAACTTCCAGTACCTGTATTGAACTACTGCAGCAAAATAAGGTTGATCTAATTATTAGCAATCTACCAAATCAAAAAATTAACAAAGAAATGGAAGTTAAAACAATATACAGTTTTAATGATATCTTCATTGCCGGAAATGAGTTTAAAGAAATTAAAGGACAAATTAAGCCACTAAAAATACTTAAAAAATATCCGCTCTTAATGCTTGAACCTAAAACAACTACCCGTAGATTTCTGGATAAAACTTTAAGTGAAATGGAAATAGAAATTACACCGGCAATTGAACTTGGCAGTGTTGATCTTTTAATTGAAATGACCAAAATTGGACTTGGAATTGCTTTTGTGCCGGAATATTGTCTCAATCTCAACAGCAATGATTTATTTAAAATAAATATAAAAGAAAAACTGCCAGCAAGAAAACTGGCTGTTGTAAAAATGAAAAATATTCCACTGTCTAATGCGGCGGAAAAATTTCTGCACTTATTTAAATTAAATTGAATTTACAGAACTAATTTCTTCAAATAATACTTTATTTATAAAAATTTCTACCAACTGGGGGTCAAACTGACTCCCAGAACATCTTTTGAGTTCTTCAACTGCATATTCAATTGAATATGCTTTTTTATAAGATCTTTCATTTGTCATGACATCAAAAGAATCAATAATAGTAATAATCCTGGCAATTAAAGGTGTTTTTTCTCCCTTTAGCCCCTGAGGATAACCATTCCCATCCCAGCGTTCATGATGAGATAAAACTCCAAGAGCAACTTCATTTAAGTGAGGTATTGATTCTACAATTTGATATCCAATTTCTGGATGGGTTTTTATTATATCATATTCTTTTTGATTTAACTTTGCCGGTTTCTTTAAAATAGATTCTGGAATAGCGACCTTCCCTATATCATGCAATTTTGCCAGCATGGATAGTTCGTCTAATTGATACCTGTTCAAACCTGCTTTTTTCCCCAATTCAATTGCCAGTTGATCCATCCTGGAAGCATGATCTTCTGTTTCAAAAGATTTGACTTGCAGAGTTTTAAGCACTGATTTAATTATATGGCTTTTAAAACTATAATTCTCAGTTAACTTATTTAAATACATATTTTCTGTTGCTTTTTTTATAACCGCAAAAATATTCTTATTAGATGCTTTCTTAACTGCTGCGCCAGCTCCAAGACTCAGCTGAACTTGATCGGCATATTTTTCTTCAGATGCTAATTTGATTTTATCCATTAACTTTTCTGTTTCCAGAAGATTTCTTTCTGGTAGAATTACCAGGAATTCATCTCCTCCAGCTCTAAAAATAAGATCTTTTTTGTCAGCCAATCTTTCTATAATTCTGGATATTTTTTGGATTATTTTATCTCCTAATTGATTACTTAAAGTTTCATTAATCAATTTTAAATTATTAATATCTAAAACAATAAAACCAACTGATATATCTTTTAAAGTATCAGGGTTTTCTAAAATACTATCATTTAAATATTTTCGATTATAGAGATTGGTTAAATCATCGTGATAAAGCATATATTCAATCTCTTTTTCTCGCTTTTTTTGTTTAGTTATATCTTTGATAATATAAATCAATGTTTTGTGATCCTGATAGGGCATTATTTTAGAATTAATTAATAAATATTTTTCAGCACCAGTTTTTTTAAATTTAACCTCATAATTTTCTACTTCATTATTTAGATCAAAGATAACTTTCTTTAATTCCAAATTATTAATAATTATCTTTTCAAAATTATGACCCAGAAGTTTAACTGCATAAGAATTACAGTATTTAATCCCATTATTATCAGTCACAATAATTCCCACCGGACTGTTTTCAACAATCAGATCATATTTTTTTTCGACCTGTTTGGAATAGAATCTTAGCTCCAGCAGCTTTTTTATTTTTTTGAGAATTACCGATTTGCTTATCGGCATTTTAACATACTCATTCAAATACCCATTAAATCCCTCTCTAATTAATCCTTTTTGCGGATTCCTGCTTATCATAATTAAGGGAAGCAAAAGAGGTTTTTGATCTTTTATAAGTTTATTTATTAAATTTTTCTTATCATGATAAGAATACTGATCAGTTATAATTAAATCAATATTATTGAACTCATCTAGATTTTTTATATCTAAAATATTATAATTAAAGCTCAAATTATTCTTTAATAAAGTAAAGTCTTTTTTGTGTTTAGTTAAAATAAGTATTTTATCATTTTTCATTACTTTCACCCGGGCCGATATTGACGTTACGTCAAATCTAATAGTTTTTTTAAAAATATTAATAGTTATCATAGTTGTCAGGTTAGGAATCTGTATAAAATGCAGGAATCCCCTCCCCT